>JANOWV010000109.1:0-5714 GCA_031418075.1 Actinomycetes bacterium | reverse complement strand
CGAGCACGTTGATCGGCGGCGTGGGCGGTGCGTCGGCGCGACCGAGCGGCTCCAGTGCTCCCGCGATCGCGAGGTAGTCGATGTCGTGTCCGGCGCGCGCGGCGAGCGGCCCGTCCTGGCCGTACCCGGTGAGGCGTCCGTAGACGAGTCGCTCGTTCCGACCCCGAGCAACTTCCGGGCCGATGCCGAGACGTTCGGCTACGCCGGGCCGGAACACCTCGAACACCGCATCGGCCTCGTCGGTGAGGCGGAGGAACGTCTCGACACCTTCGGGCGCCTTCAGGTCGAGCCCGATGGCAGCTTTCGACCGGTACATCGCGTTGGTCGCCGGACGGGAGCGATCGACCGCACGGGCAGCATCGACGCGATCGACCCGCAGGACCTCGGCGCCGAGGTCGGCGAGGAGCATCCCGCAGAACGGTCCCGGGCCCAAGCCGAGGAGCTCGACGACGCGGAACCCGGCGAGCGGCCCAGTCGAGCGGGGCCCAGTCACTCGTCGCCTCCGGGCAGGCCGATCCGCATGGTCTTGGACTGGATCATGATCCCCTCGGCGCGGGCGCAGACATCGTCGCCGGCGAGGAGCTCCGCTTCCACGCGCACCGTACGAGCACCAGTGCTCTCGGCGGTGGCGACGTAGGTGAGTGGTGCGTCGATCGGGGTCGGACGGACGAACCGGATCGTCATGGTGCCGGTCATGGCCGGGCGTCCCGCGAGGGCCGCAGCCGCGACTGCGAGCACCTGGTCGAAGACCGCGGCGATCCAGCCGCCGTGCGCGTATCCGGGCATCCCCTCGTGGCGGAGATCGAAGACGAGCATCGCGGTGACTCGATCGGGGCTGCGCTCGATCACGACAGGCGGTGCCATCGGGTTCGACGGGCCGAGGAACGGATGGTGCTCGAACACGGCGGTGCTGCCCGGCGTGATCGTCAGCCCCAGGGAGTCGTCGTAGCGGCTCCCCGCTGCGTGCGGCTCCAGGGTCGCGACGACGGCGTCGATCTGGCCGCGGGCGTCGTCGAGAAGCTCGGCGGAAGCGCCGGTGGCGACGAGGGCGGCGATGAGGCGACGGACCGAGTCACTCACCTCTCGCGACGCGACGACCCGCTTCGGTACGTCGGCGTCGTCCCTGGGGTACGGGTCGCGATGGGGCGTGGATGGGGCACTCACGGGGCAGGCGTCGACGCCGACGCGGGGTCGCGGCGCGGCCGACGGCAGCGGGTTCGATGAGCTGGTGTACGACAAGAGGTCATGCGGTGCTCGGCATCCTAAACTGACGGCCCGTCACCTCAGCCTGTCGATATCCGCCTGTCCGCATCGGGCTGTCCGCATCGGGCTGTCCACATCGGGCTGTCCACATCGGGCAGTCCACATTCGCCGGTTCATATCCGGCGCCAACCTGGAGGCACCCCGTGGGGAAGCCCGTCATCATCGAAGCCGTTCGCACGCCGATCGGGAAGCGCAACGGATGGCTCTCGGGCCTCAAGGCCACTGAAGTCCTGCGCCACGCCCAGCTCGAGGTGATCGCACGCGCCGGGATCGACCCGATGCTCGTCGACGAGGTGATCGGTGGCTGTGTCACCCAGGCGGGGGAGCAGGGCTCGAACGTCACTCGTAACGCGTGGTTGAGCGCCGGTCAGGACCGGCTGCCGTACCAGACCGCGTGCACGACCGTCGACGCGCAGTGCGGCTCGGCGCAGCAGGCCAACCACATGATCGCGGGGCTCATCGCGGCTGGTGGCGCTGATGTCGGCATCGCTTGCGGAGTCGAGCAGATGAGCCACGTGCCGCTCGGTTCCAACGTCGTGAACGGGCCGGGCCATTACAAGACCGAGCCGTGGCCGTGGGACGACCCCCCGAACGGGCAGTTCGGCGCTGCCGACCGCATCGCCGACAACCGCGGGATCACCCGTGAGGACCTCGACGAGTGGGGATTCCACTCCCAGCGCAAGGCGAAGGTCGCTTGGGACGAAGGCCGGTTCGAGCGCGAGGTCGCGCCGATCGAGACGCCGGTGCTCGGCGAGGACGGCCAGCCGACGGGTGAGACGCAGGTGATCTCGATCGACCAGGGGCTGCGCGAGACGACGATGGAGGCGCTCGCGAAGCTCAAGCCGGTCGTCGAGGGCTACAAGCACACCGCCGGGTCGGCGTCGCAGATCTCTGACGGCGCGGCAGCAGTGCTGTGGATGGACGAGGACAAGGCCAAGGCGCTGGGGCTCAAGCCTCGCGCGCGGATGTTGCACCAGCTCGTCACCGGGACGGACCCGTACTACCTGCTCGATGGTCCCGTCGACGCGACGAGGAAGATGCTCGACCGCTCGGGGATGGCGATGGCCGACTTCGACGTCTTCGAGATCAACGAGGCGTTCGCCGCGGTCGTCCTGAGCTGGGCGCAGGTGCACAAGCCGGATCTCGACCGGGTGAACATCAACGGTGGGGCGATCGCGCTCGGCCATCCGGTCGGTTCCACCGGCTCCCGCCTGATCGCCACCGCGCTGCACGAGCTCGAGCGTTCCGACAAGGAGCTCGCGTTCGTCACGATGTGCTGTGGCGGTTCGCTCGGTACCGCGAGCATCCTGCAGCGCATCTGACTCCACCCCTCAGCGCTTTGGCGTCGGGAACCTGCCACCAGCGCGGGTTCCTCGACGCCATCCGGCGGGGGGTGTGCAGTCAGGCGCTGGCCCAGAGGCGGATAAGCGCGGTCGCGGCGATCGTCGGGTGCTCGACGATCGCCCAGTGGCCGCCGTCGATGATGGCGAGGTCGGCGCCCATCACCTCAGCGGCGAGGCGAGGGCTGTCGGGCGCGGCGTAGGGATCGCCGCTTCCCCAGAACACCAGCCCGGGTCGGGTGAGCGGTGCGCTCGGCGCCCATTCCCCGGCGATGTCGATCGCTGATCGGTACAGGTCGAGGATGCATCGCTTCATCGTCTGGTCGACCCGATCGGCGGCTTGCTCCGGATCGGGATGCCCGCCGTCGCGCAGACCCTGGGCCAGCGCGTCGCCGATCATCACGTCCATCACCTGTTCGCCCACCGCCGGTGTCTGCCAGGCCACCGCGAGCTCGTGCCACTGGAACGTCGTCGTCATCACGGCATTCGACAACACGTAGGTGCGGATCAGCTCGGGTCGGGTCACCGCGACGCGCTGGGCGAGGAGCGAGCCCCAATCGTGGCCGACGAGGTCGACCGGCTCACCGATGTCCTCGAGCTGCGCACCGAGCCACTCGACGTATCCCTCCTTGGTGCACGCGAAGCCGTCGGGGACGGGAGTGGTGAACCCGGGGAGTGCGAGGCGCACCACGTCGTCGCGCTCGACGTCGTGGCCCCCAAGAACGTCGACGAGCGGATCCCACAGATATGTCGTGTCGGGGACGCCGTGAACGAGGACGATCGGCATGGCGCGCGCTCAGCGGGGTGAGGACGTGGAGGTCGCGATCTCCTTGGCCCACCGGTAGTCGGGTTTCCCGCTGGGAGAGCGAACGATCGCGCTGACGAAGTGCATCTCGCGGGGGACCTTGTAACCGGCGATCTGGGTTCGGCAGTGCTCCTGGATCGACGCGAGGTCGGGTGCGTCGAGGTCTTCGCGGGCGTGCACCACCGCCACCACCCGCTGGCCCCAGCGTTCGTCGGGCACTCCTACGACCACACAGTCGTACACCGCGGGGTGTCCCTTGACGGCGCCTTCGACCTCCTCGGGGTAGATCTTCTCGCCGCCCGAGTTGATCGAGACAGAGCCGCGTCCCAGCAGGGTGATCGCGCCGTCGGGCTCGTAGGTGGCGAAGTCGCCCGGCATCGCGTAGCGCACGCCCGCGCGGTCGGTCACGAACGTCTCGGCCGTCTTGGCCGGATCCTTGTAGTACTCGAGTGGGATGTTGCCGCGCCGCGCGACCTTGCCGATGGCGTCGGAGCCGGGCGGGATCACCTCGAGGTCCTCGTCGAGGACGACCGTGTCCATGATCGGGGTGACCGTGGGGCCGCCCTTCATCGCGGTCTTGCCCTTCTGGACCATCGTGTAGCCGTTCGAGCCACTTTCCGACGCGCCGATCGCCTCGGTGACGATGAGGGTCGGGAAGCGTTCCATCATCGCTTCCTTGAGCGACGGCGAGAACAGGGCGGCGGTGCTCGACAGCGCCATCCAGGATGTCAGGTCGAGCGAGTCGAGGGCAGGGTCCGCGGCGGCATCGACCAGCGGTCGCGCCATGGCATCGCCCGTGATCATGATCGCGTTGACCTTCTCGGCCGCGATCAGCTCATAGATCTGGCGGGCGTCGAAGCTCGGGACCAGGACGATCCGGTTGCCGACGAAGCTGCCGCCCATCACGCCCCACTGCGTCGCACCGTGCATCAGCGGCGCGATCGGCATCATCGTCATCTGGCCGGCATTGGCCAGGCCCTTCTCCACCATCGCCTCGGGCGTCTCGGCGCGGGTGTTCGTCGTGGGGTCGATCCCCCCGCCGAGCGCGAAGAACACGTCCTCGTGGCGCCAGACCACGCCCTTGGGCATGCCCGTGGTCCCGCCGGTGTAGAGGATGTAGCGGTCGTCGGGGCTTCGAGGCCCGAAGTCGCGCTCGGCCGATCCGCCGGCGAGCGCCTGCTCGTAGTCGACCGACCGGAGGTCGCCGAGGTCGGCGCCGCTCCCGTCGTCGATGGCGATCGAGTGTGTGAGCAATGGGAGCTGCGCGAGGACGCCACGCACACGCGGCGCGAACTCACGCTGGTAGACGAGCGCCTTCAGGTCCGCGTTGTCGAAGAGGTACGAGAGCTCCTTCTCGACGTAGCGGTAGTTGATGTTCACCCAGACCGCACGGAGCTTGAATACCGCCCACAGTGTCTCGACCCACTCAACCCGGTTCAGGGCGTAGATGCCAACGTGGTCACCGGGGCCGACGCCCCGCGCTGCGAGGTGGTGGGCGAGTTGATTCGCCCGTTCGTCGAGTTCCCGGTACGTCCGACGCTGATGGTCATCAACAATGTAGGTACGGTCGGGCCACTCATCGACGGCCTGTTCGAACAGATCAACCAGATTGAAAGTGGTCATTGCGATCTCCCGTCGAAGCGGTCCGGGGGACTGAGGTATGAAGGCTCGACCTCGGCAGCTTAGGATCCTCCCCGAGAACTGACGAATCGTCAGAAACGCTGAAGAGGTGGCGCGAATGGGCACTGAACATCTGTTGGTGGAGCGGGTCGGGGCGACACTGGTCGTCACCATGAATCGGCCCGAGGCGAAGAATGCGCTCAGTCAGGCCATGCTCGTCGGGATGGCTGATGCGTGGCAGGAACTGAACGAAGACGGCGACCTTCGATGCGCGATTCTCACCGGTTCCGGTGGATCGTTCTGCACCGGAATGGACCTGAAAGCGGCGGCTAAGGGTTCCAGCGAGCCGAACACCTACGCAAATCGCTGGGCCGAGGACCCCGACATCCATTGGAAGGCGCTGCTTCGGCACTACCGCCTCCGCAAGCCGTTGATAGCGGCGATTGAAGGGCACGCGGTTGCCGGTGGAACCGAGATTCTTCAGGCCACGCACATCCGGGTAGCCGGTGAATCGGCGACGTTCGGCGTATTCGAGGCCCGCCGGGGCTTGTTTCCGGTCGGTGGTTCCACCGTCCGGCTACAGCGTCAGATCGGCTACACGAATGCGTTGGAGATGCTTCTGACCGCAAGGGGTTACACCGCTGCGGAAGCCCTCCGGTTCGGCCTGATCGGCCATGTGGTTCCCG
>JANOWV010000108.1:0-10297 GCA_031418075.1 Actinomycetes bacterium | reverse complement strand
CCGATGCCCGCCGAGATCTCCTCGCAGGTGAGCCAGCTCTTCGCAGGAGTGACGCCCCCCGCGCAGTTCGTGGACGTCCCACTGAGGCTGACGAAGTCGCGCGTCACGCGTGGGTGACCCTTGCCGTCGAACGCGATCTCGAGTGTGGTCGTCCCTCCGCCCGCCTGCGGGTCGTACGCCGAATCGGCGTCGAGCGGTGGAACCGAACCCGCGCCGTCGCGGACTTCGTGATTGCGTACGAGGCGGACGCGACCTCGCTTCGCCGGGAAGCACCCCATCCCGTCGTGCCCGTAGGGCGTGACGTTCCCGTCGGTCATGGGGGAACCGGAGACCCCGAGGATCGCGTACTCGAAGCCCTCCGGGAGCGCGAGCCATTCCAACCCGTCGTCCACCCCGTCGGCGACGACCGTGGGCCTCGTCGGGACCAGCGGTCCGTACCCCGGCTCGGCGGAGCGACGTCGGACCGACGCGCCCGCCACGCTCCGCTGGACGAGTTCAGCAAGGGAGCCCGAAAGCCCGACTCCCGCGGCGACCAGCATCGAGCCCTCGAGGAATCTGCGACGATCGATCGGGCCCATGCGTCTACCCCTTGGTGGTCGAGGTCGTGCTCGGTTGGTCGAACGGTGTGCGTGACGGTGCATCGTCGACGAGCTGCAGGCCGGTGATGCCCGCGACCGCCGCGATCCCAAGGAGGGCCACGAGCACCGCCCGCCGCCTCGAGGTCGACCCGTCCGCCACGATCGTCAGTATGGTCGGTAGATGTCGTACACCTTCGCCAGCATCCCCGACCTGGCCGGCCGCGTGGCGGTCGTCACCGGCGCGAACGGGGGATTGGGGCTCTCCACCACGAAGGCCTTCGCCGGTGCCGGAGCCCACGTGGTGATGGCTGCGAGGGACCAGGCCAAGGCCGCCGACGCCCGGGCCGAGATCCTCACCGCGGTGCCTGCCGCCAGCTTGGAGGTGGTGGAGCTCGATCTCGGGTCGCTCGCTTCGATCGAACAGGCGGCGTCTTCGATCCTCTCCACCTACGAGCAGATCGATGTCCTCGTGAACAATGCCGGGCTCATGGCGATGCCCGAACGTGCGACTGCCGACGGCTTCGAGATGCAGCTCGGGGTGAACCACCTCGGCCACTGGGCACTGACCGCGCGACTGATGCCGGCCGTGCTCCGAGCCGACGCCGCCCGCGTGGTGACGGTCTCCAGCACCGCGCGCCACATGGGGAGAGCCCTGCGGGCCGACAACCCGCACCTCCACGGTCGGTACAAGCCGTGGCGTGCGTACGGCCAGTCCAAGCTCGCGAACTGGCATTTCGCCCTCGGCCTTCAGCGCGAGTTCGACCGCGTGGGGATCTCGGCCGCGAGCCTCGTCGCGCACCCTGGTCTCACCAACTCCGACCTCCAGGCCCGCACCGTGCGCGAGGGCGGTGGTGGACCGGCGGCCGGGTTCTTCCACCGCATGACCGCGCTGACCGGCATGAGGCCGGACCATGGCGCACTCCCACAGATCCGCGCTGCCACTGACCCGACCGCGCGCGGCGGCCGGCTCTACGCGCCCCGCTTCGTCAACAGCGGAGCCGCCGTTCGACGCCCGGTGCTGCGCCGCATCGGTCTGTCACGTGCGATCGCGACGCTGTGGGAGGTCTCCGAGCGCGAGACCGGAATCGCGCTCGACATCTACGCGTGACGCACCGCGCGACGTATCAGCGCCGAGACGGTAACGGCTTGTAGTCCGGTGCGACCTCCGCTGCCGGGCGTTGGTCGTAGAACGCGACGGCACCCTTGCGCACGAACGCCTTCGTCGGCCGCTTCGGGAGGTCGCCGGGGAGATATCGCTTCCCGCCGTCGACGTACTGGTACATCCCGAGCCCTTGGTCACCGTTCTCGTCGACCCCACGCTGTTTGGGGTCCCACCAGATCTCGGTGACGTCGTCGACACCGTTGGGATCAGGCTCGAGGTCCTTGGGCCAGATCTTCTTCGCTCCGTAGCCCAGCGAGACCGTGGTGATCCCGCCCCGTGCCGTCGGCTCACCTCCGAGCAGGGTCTTGTAGAAGCGCTTCGGAGTCAGGTTCGGTCCCACTCCTTGGAGCACCGAGTAGAAGACGCCCGGCCACGGCTGGATGAGCGGCACTTGCTCGTCGGCTGGAGGCTTCTCGCCGGTGAACCACTGGTAGAGGTGGTACCCGCCGCCGAGCGTCGGGTCGGCCTTCGCGGCCGACTCGCTGAGTCCGAACGCGTGCGTCCACTGCTTCTGGTCGTAGGTACGCGCGAACACGTTCGTGTCGACCAACGCGACGCTGCTGATGATCCACTCCGGGAAGTAGTCCTGGGCAGTGGCTTCTTGGGTGAAGTCCTTCGGCGCGATCGGATCGGTCGCGGCGATCACGCTCGTGATGCCCTTGACCTTCAGCCGGCCGATGATCGTCGCGGCCTGTTCCTGGATGGTGGCCGGATCGAGCGTGTATGGGATCACGTCCGCCAGCTCGACGCCGTACTTGTCTTTCAGCTCGGCTTCGAACCGGTCGGCGGTCTGCTTCGAGGTCTCGGACGTCTCGATGTAGATCATCGCGAACTTGCGTTTCTGCTTCGCGAAGTCGGGCGCGTGCGCCGCCTTGCGGCCCGCGAGCTGCTTGCCGATGTACTCGGCGAGCTGGATCCGGCTCTGCACTGCACCCTTCCCGATCCCCATCACGTACGGCGCGTGCTCCTTCGCGAACGAGTTGGTCACACCGCCGAGCGAGAGCCACGGGATCCCACGCGCCGCGAGCTCCTCACCGAACTGCTCGCCGGCGAGCGTGGGGTTGCCCCACACCATGAACGGCTTGATCTCCTCGGCGATCTGCGCCGCCTGCGCGCGCGCCTGCACCGCATCAGTGGATGTGCTCTTGTTCTCGACGACCACGAGCTCGACCGACCGACCGTAGGTCTCGTAGTACGTCTCGTACATCGCCAGGAGGCCTTCCATCGTGGCGATCTGGTCGGCGTTGGTGTCGTTGTAGTTCAGCGGCCCACGGATGTAGCGGAGCACGGCATCGTCGTTCTTGTCGAGGAACCACACGATCTTGATCGTGTCGCCCGTGACGCCGGTCGCGGTCGCCCCGCCGTTGTCGCCCGTGAACGGGGCATAACACTCGGCCGCGTAGAAGTAGGGAATGGCGACGGTTCCGCGCTCGGTGTCACACCGGTCGCCCCAGTTGACATCGACGCCGAGGTCGGTGGCCTGGGAGAACGACACTGCATCCTCGCCGGGGACGGGGTCCGCAGCGGCCCGGCGCTGCGCCGCGCCGGCACCCGAGACACCTCCGGTCGTCGCCATCACGGCTACCAGTGCAACCGCGGTCACGATCGCCGAGCGACGCTGCGAGCCCCAGTTCCGGCCGCGGCCTCGTGCCCGTGCGATCGATCCGTCCCAGTCATCCATGTGCACTCCCCCCGGGTTCGGGCGTCAGCATGCCACCTCGCGCGGCCCCAAGGTAGGAAGCGATGACCGCTGGGTGATCGAGGACCTCTTGTGGAGTGCCCGTGGCAATCACTCTTCCTTGATCCATCGCGATCAGCCGATCGGCGATCCCGGTGACGAGTGCCATGTCGTGTTCGACCACGACCATGCTGGCACCGAGATCATCACGCACGCGCCGAAGGAGCGGCACGAGCGCTTCCGTCTCGCGCTGCGCGATGCCGCTCGAAGGCTCGTCGAGCAGCACGACACTCGGGCCATGCGCGCAGACGCACGCCAGGTCGACCACACGACGCGATCCGGTCGACAGCTCCCGCAGGAACTTCGTGCGGAACGCGTCGAGCCCGAACACGTCGATGATCTCCCCCGCCCGCTGCGCGATCTGGCGCTCAGAGGAGATGAGGTTCGGGAGACGCAGCGCGGCAGCGAACACACTGCGAACGGAGACCGACCGCTCCAATGCGACTGCGACCACCTCCTCCACAGTGAGTGCCGGGAACAGTCGAGCATCCTGGAACGACCGTCCAAGGCCGAGCCGAGCGCGTTGCGGGGCCGAGAGGTTTGTCAGCGCGTCATCGCCGAGCATCACGTGTCCGCGGTCTGCACGCGTGTAGCCGGTGATCATGTCGAGCAATGTCGTCTTGCCGGCGCCGTTGGGACCGATGATCCCGACGATCTCGCGCGGGGCAACGCTGATCGAGACTTCGTCGACGGCAACAATCCCCCCGAAGCGCCGCGTCAACCCGATGGTCTGCAGCGACCTCTGGCGTTCGCCTGGAGGTCCCGCCGGTGCGGCAGCAAGTGACGATGCGCGCGCCAATCCGCTGGCCAACGCAGCCTGCTCACGACTCGAGCTGTCGGCACTCGGACGCAATTCCGCCGCGGCGGCCGCGCCGCCGAGGAACACCGAACGAAGGATGTCGGGCCGGTCGAGCAGCTCCGCGGTGCGACCGTGGAAGCGAATCTCGCCTTTCTCCATGAAGTACGCGGTCTCCGCGACCGCGAGGGCCACGTTGACCGACTGCTCGACGAGAATGATGGTCACGCCGGAATCGTTGAGCTCGCGGATCACGTCGAGGAGCTGGTCGACGACGAGCGGCGCCAGCCCGAGCGACAGCTCGTCGATGCAGAGCAGCCGTGGTCGGCTCAGGAGCGACATGCCGAGCGCGAGCATCTGCTGCTGGCCGCCCGAGAGGTTCGCGGCGGACTCTTCGGAGCGGTCGCGAAGCTGCGGAAAGAGCTCGAACACCCGCTCGACGTTCGCTGCACCGACGCCGTCACGACGGGTCATCCAACGGGCGACATCAAGGTTCTCTCCGACGGTCAGGGACGGGAAGACCCCTGCGCCACCCGGCATCATCGTGACGCCTTTCGCCGCGACCTCGTTGGCGGGCGCGTACGTCAGGTCGCGACCGTCGAAGATCACTGCACCGCGATCGGGGTCGAGGATGCCGGAGATCGTGCGCAACAGCGTCGACTTCCCTGCCCCGTTCGTGCCGAGCAGCGCGACGATCGCGCCTTCGTCCACCTCGAGGTCGACGTCGAAGAGGACCTGCACGTCGCCGTAGCTCACTTGGAGTCCGCGAACGAGCAGCAGCTTGGATCGCCCGGCTTCCCGCTCGAGCCGCTCCTCCGACAGCGCCATGCTCATGCGCCACACCTGCTGGATGTCGGCGGAGATCACCCAACCGGCACTCGAGATGATGAGCCCCCCGATGACCATCACGGGGACCATGACCAGCATGGCGGGACGGAGACCCCACTCGTCGCCGACGGCGCCGATGATCGGGAGCACCACGAGCCCGGGGATCACCCAGAGCGAAGCGATCGAGAACCCCATCGCACGCGCACGCGCCGGAATCGCGAGGGACAGGACCGCGAGGATCCCTGGAAGGAGGATCGCGAGCACCGCCGAGATCAGGCCGTTCACGAGCACAGCCAGATAGACGTTCGGCACGAGCGCGAACAGCACGAGCAGACCGCCGACCACGAACGAGACACCGGCCTGGAACTTCAGGACGAGACCGGGATCGCGCTGGAGCAATCGGGTTGCGATGCGGGCACCGATGACGAGGCCCACGAGCTGCATCGGCTCGACGCCCGCGGCCACGAACCCGCGTGCGCGCTCGTCGAGGTTGTACACGTCCTCGTAGAGCAGGGCCGCCAACGAGACGAAGCCGACGAACGACACCGCGAGGAACGGCATCGCGTACCAGATTCGCCGGAGCGACTCGATCTTCCACATCATGCGCCACGCCTCCGCGTACGACGCGGGCTCCTCTTCGGTCGCGATGACTGCCTCGCTGGCGCCCATCGCGCGGCGTTCCTGGTTGCCGCGCACCGGCTCGGGCATGCGCATCCCGAGGAAGATGAGGAACACGGTGGGGATCGCGAAGATGATGAACGGCCAACGCCATCCGAAGGAGAACGCAAGCAGTCCAGCGATGAGTGGTCCGAGGAACTGGCCCACGGAGTTGGCGGCGCGGTGGAACGAGTAGATCCGCGGACGGATCGCGGGTTCGTAGTAGTCGGCAAGCAGCGAGTTGTGCACCGGGTCGTTCACGGCCCGACCCACCCCCGACCCGATGCGGAACACGACGAGCATCCAGACCGCGGTCGAGAGCCCCGTCGCGAAGGAGAAGATCGCCCAGAGCGTCGCACCAGCGAGCGCCAGGTGCACCCGGTTGAGTCGGTCTGCGTAGTGGGCGATCGGAACCTGGAGTGCGAGGGATCCCACACCCACCACGGCGATCAACGTGAGGATCCCGCGGAGGTCGAGCCCGAACGCCTCCCGGATCTCGGGCAACAGGATCCCGAACGCGGTCCGATCGAGCTCATCGACCGCGTTCAGCCCGAAGAGGATCAGCAGCGGGTACACCGGTCCCGCACCCGTCAGCTCGTCGAGCCATCGGATCGGATGCCGCAGCCCGTCGATGCCACGCCGGAACGTGTTCATTCGACCGGCCCGTCGGCCAGGAGGCTGGGAGATGCGATCCCGCGCCGCTTCGCCACGGCACGCAGCCATCGGTCGCGGAGCCCGAACGCGAGCCCACCGAGGCCCGAAGGCAGGACGAGCAGGACCAACAGCACGCCGAGGCCCGTCGACAGGATCGCCCAGTCCCCCGGCAGGAACCACCGACCGCCGAGGAAGTAGAGCGCGCCAAAGACCCCGCCGACGAGGGTGCCGAGTCCTCCCACCACCGCCACCGTGAAGACCGCGATGCTCGCCTCGGGCGAGTAGGTGATGGGATCGAACGCTTGCTGGTGGTACGCGAGCAGGCCACCGGCGAACGCCGCCACGGCTCCCGAGATGGCAAAGGCCGTGAGCTTGGCGCGCGCGGGACTCACGCCGAAGGACTGAGCGGCCAACTCGTTCTCACGGAGCGCAACAAGCACACGCCCCGTGCGGCTGCGTCGGATGCCGCGCAATGCGACCACGACCACGACGAGACCGGCGACCACGACGTAGTAGATGCTCGTCGGCGAAGAGAGGTCGATGCGCCCCAAGAGCGGGACTCGCTCGAACCGACTGGTGTCGACCCACCCGAAGAACTCGTCGTTGAGGAGGTACTCGACTGTTGCGAGCGAGAACGCGAGGGTGGTCACCGCCAGGTAGAGGCCACGAATGCGCAACGCTGGGAGTCCGACGACGACGGCCACGAGCGCGCCGACGACGGTGGCGACCAGCAACGAGACGAGCAGGTCGGCGCTCCACTGGGTCGACATCTTCGCGGTCACTGCCGAACCCCAGGCGACGAAACCCATCTGACCGAGCGAGACCTGCCCGGCCCAGCCAGTGAGCACGATGACGGAGATCCCAACGATCGCGTAGATCCCGACCGCTGACGCCTTGAGCGAGTTTTCGGTGTTCAGGAGGTGCGGCAACACGACGACTCCCGCGACGACGGCAATACCGACCAGGAGACGAACGACTTGCACCTCGCGCACCTTGCGCAGCTCGGGCGGGACGGGACGAACCTCCTCTGCGGCCTGCCACGACGACGACTCGTCGCGCTCGGAGCGGGTGCCCGCCCGACCGCGGATCAGCAGGGTGACGATGACGACGAGCGCGAGCACCGCGGGGGCCGTCGCGGTGGAGTCGGCCGAGAAGGTGACCGCACTCTCGAGCACCCAGAGCGCAATCGCCGACGTGACGATCGCGGGGAGGTTGGTCGTACGCCCGAGCATCAACGCCGCCAGGGCGCGCACCAAGACGAGCAAGCCGAGTGACGTCCCGATCGGCAGACCGATGATCGAGGCCCGGAGCCAGAGTCCGAGGAACGACAGCGCCGCCGCGACCGCCCAGACGATCGTGTGCAGGCGCCTGACCGGGACGCCGAGCAAGGACGCTCGATCGGCATTGTCCGCCGCGGCGCGGATCGCGCTACCGATCGCGGTCCGCTGCAGGAAGAATCCCACCCCGAAGATCGCCGCCAGTCCGACGACCCACGCGACGACGTAGTCGGCCTCCAGGACCAGCGGCCAGATCTTGATGGTGAAGTGGAGGCCGGGGGTGTCGATCCGTTGCGATGCCGACGGGGCGTCCCACAGTCCGGCGAGCAGGAACGAGCCGGCGGCGGCGAGCTGTGCCAGCCCGATCGTCGCGACCGTGAGGATCAGGCGTGGCGCCCGGAAGAAGCGCCGGATGATCGCCAGCTCTACGAGGGCACCGAGCGCGATCGAGACGAGCAACCCGATGAAGAAGCCGAGGAAGTAGTTGAAGCCCGAGAACACGACCAACATCACGCCGAGCAGACCGGGCACGTAGCCGAGATCGGCCTGGGCGAAGTTGACGATGCGGTTTGCCCGATAGACGAGCGCCATCCCGACCGCAATGAGCGCGGTGAGGAGGCCGATGGTTGCGCCGCTCACGAGGATCCCGGCCGGTGCTCCGAAGAACACTCGCTGGACTGCGAGGATCACGACCGCAGGACCGAAGGTGCCGACCGCGGCATGCGACCTCAGCGCGCGCAACCGGTCCATCCCCCACCGTTCATCGCAGCGTCCCCCCGGCCGCGCCGCTCCCACCCGCGGCATCGGTGGCGCACCGTAACCGGCCCGGCCCACTGGCGTGCGTCTTCGAGCATCACCTCAAGGTGACCGTCCGAGACGCCGATCCCCCGTCGTGGCCGGGCATCTGGGATGAGACGAGCATCTCGGGCGAGTACCGCGCTCATCGCTCTCGTGGTGATGATGGCGTCGGCATCGACGCTCGTCACTCGCGAGGCATCGGCGTCGCCACGGACCCCACGGGTCCCCACCCTCTCCGACGGACGGTGGACGGGCACGCTGCACTGGACCGGCACGCAGCGCGGCCAGCTGCTGGCCACCGGGCTTCGCTTCCAGGACGCGCCGTTCAACGGCAGCGGTTCGATGCAGTTCGTGGTGCAAGGCGATCAGGTGCAGGAGAGCACGTACTCGATGGTCCTCAGCGGCACCATCAACGCGGTCGGACCAGACGAGACGCCCTACACGGGTGACCGAACGATGACCTACTCCGGAACGGTCGGTGGGGTCCCCGAGAGCCCGTGCCTCCAGGGTCAGTACGACATCAGCGGAACGGTGACCGCGCACACGCCGGTTGGTCCGCTCGAAGTCAGCCTGGCGCCGGGCGACGCGATCTTTCCCGTCGAGTGCTCGAACATGCCACTGCACCTGATCCAGGTCTCGTGCGACGTCGCCACGGGAACGTTCGCCCCGTTCTTCACCGAGGAGAACGCGAGGTTCGGACTTCGACTCAACCAGCAGGCGACCTTCGTGATGTTCCGGGCCGGCGACTACTTCACCCCGGCCGAGGCCGCGACCAATGCGATTCAGATCCAGGACTGGGTGAACCGACTCAACAGTGAGGTCGTGACCGATCGGCTCGTGCTCCGTAACCTGCTCGGGGAGCTCGACCGGTTCTTCGGGGACGTGTTCCGCAACGAGGAGTGCGGGCGTCTCGGCAATGGTGCGACGATCCTCGCCGATGCGGTCCGCGTCATGACCTTGGGATATCTGAGCCGCACTCCATCCATCGAGCTCGGCAACCTCTACGCCCTGATCAGAGCAAACTTCCGCGTCGGCAACTTCTCATTCGAACGCGACGCCGACCCGCTCGCGCAACGCGTGCGACGTGAGCTGTACTCGACCCTCGACGACTACGTCGAAGGCGCCGAGCGCGGGAACGACGGCGACTCGCTCGAGACCATCGAGACGATCGCCCGAGAGTTCGGCTGGAACCGCATCGCCAATCGGGCCCGAGATGCTTGGGGTCGGCTGCACGACGGCTGACCGTCGATCTCACGCAAGCGCGAAGCCCTCGTAGTCGGCCGCGGCGACGGCGTCGACCTTCTTGATGTAGGCCGGCAAGCCCCCCACGTACGGGAGGAACACCCGGGGCTTGCCCGGGATGTTCGCCCCGAGGTACCAGGAGCTGCACGAGGGTGCGGTGTACATCGTGCCGGTGGCAACCTCGTTCACGTGCTCGACCCAAGCGTCCTGGGCTTCGACTGTCGGCTCGATCGTCGCGTGCCCGTGCTCGCGGAGATACGCGAGGCAAGCGCCGATCCACTCAATGTGTTGTTCGGAGCACACCACCATGTTCGCGAGCACCGACGGGCTGCCCGGCCCGGAAACGATGAACAGGTTCGGGAAGCCGACGGCCTGGAGCCCGAGGTACGTGCGCGGGCCTGCTTCCCACGCGTCGCGCAGTCCAGTTCCGTCGCGACCGCGGATGTCGATCTTCGTGAGCGCGCCGGTCATCGCGTCGAACCCGGTCGCGAACACGATCACGTCCAGATCGACGTGCCATTGCGTAGTCTGGATGCCCGTCTCAGTGATTTGCTCGATCCCACCCTT
>JANOWV010000107.1:0-1717 GCA_031418075.1 Actinomycetes bacterium | reverse complement strand
CCGCGCACGAGGTCGTCGCAGAGGATCTCTCCGCCCTCGGCGGAATCGCACAACCGGCTCGCGGTGATGACGGGAGTCCCATGGCAATCGCCGTCGTCCCACGTCACGTCGCCCGAGCTCACGCCGATGCGCACGTGTAAGCGGCTCGACTGCGTGGCGCGCCGGTTCGATCGCTCGACCCCGGACTGGATCGCGCTCGCCGCGGTGACGGCTTCCGCGGCACCTCCGAACGTCGCGAGGATGCCGTCGCCCAGGTGCTTCACCACCCGACCGCCCTGGCCCTCGACCGCGTCACGCAGGATCGTGTCGTGGCGCCGCCGCAGCTCGTCGGCGGCAAGCTGACCGAGCCCGGTGAACATCTCGGTGCTCCCGACCAGGTCGGTGAACAGGATCGTCGCGGTCCCCGACTCGGCCATGACGGCAGACCCTACGGTGCTTTCGCGTGCCGGTGCACCGTATGGTGCCGGGTATCCTGGCTCCCTGCCACGACCGGTCGCACCGACGGTCGGCAGCGATGGTGGCCGTAGCTCAGTTGGCTAGAGCGCCGGGTTGTGATCCCGGAGGTCGGGGGTTCGAAACCCCTCGGTCACCCCACTCGCACGCGCCCCCCTCGCTCCGAGGCGGGGCGCGTCGCGCGTCGCGACTCGGAGTGGTGATCAGGTTGCCCCCGTGGGACGACCGAGGACGGCCCGGAGCGCCTCCTCGAGCGCGGGGTGCGCGAACTCGAAGCCGCTGGTCTCGAGCCGCTTCGGGAGGACGCGCTGGCCCGTGAGCAACAGGTGCTGCACGAGCTCGGTGCCGAAGCGCGCCTTGAGCGGGAGCACCGGCGTGGGCAGCACAGTCGGACGGTGGAGGACCTTCCCGAGCGTCGAGGTGAGCTCGGCGTTCGTCGCCGGGTTCGGCGCCGTCAGGTTCACCGGCCCGACGAGTCCGTCGGTCGTGAGCGCGTGCTCGATCGCGGCGAGCTCGTCAGGCAGCGAGATCCACGACATGTACTGACGGCCGTCGCCGACGCGTCCCCCGAGACCGAGCTTGAAGGGCAGCAACAGCTTGCCCAACACGCCGCCCGTCGCCCCGAGCACGATCCCGGTACGGATCTTCACGACCCGGATCCCGGCATCGGCGGCCGGCTGCGTCGCCGACTCCCACTGCACGGCCACATCGGCTGCGAAGTCGGTGCCGGGTGCGCTGTCCTCAGTGACGATCTCGTCACCGCGATCGCCGTAGTAGCCGACGGCGGAAGCCGATACGAGGACGGACGGCGGCTTCGCGAGCCCGGCGACCGTCGTCGCCAGGAGGTGCGTCGGGACCGTCCTGCTCTCGAGGATGAGCCGCTTGCGCGCCGGCGTCCAGCGAGCGTCCCCGATCCCCGCCCCCGCGAGGTGGACGACGCCTCCGATGCCTTCGATCGCACCGGCGTCGATCGTGCCCGCTTCGGGGTCCCAGGCGATCGCGTCGATTCCCTTGGGGACGTCGCGCCCGCGCACCGCTCGGATCGGGCGATGGCCGCCGGACGCGAGCGCGCCGACCAACGCAGACCCTATGAACCCGCTCGAACCGGTCACCAGCACATCCATGCCGATCAACCTAGGCCCGATCATTTCGCGACGCGGCACCGGGAAGCGCGGACAGGGTTGGTACGATGCCCGAGCACCATGCGCCCCTAGCTCAACTGGTTAGAGCAAGTGACTCTTAATCACTAGGTTCAGGGTTCGAG
>JANOWV010000106.1:0-3443 GCA_031418075.1 Actinomycetes bacterium | reverse complement strand
GGCGTGCTGGGTGTCGGGCAGGGGTCTGCGCAACCACCGCGCTTCGTCAAGGCCGTGTACGAACCGGCAGGTTCGAAGGCGCGCGGGACGCTCGCGCTGGTCGGCAAGGGCGTCACCTTCGACACCGGCGGGATCTCGATCAAGGCGGCCGACGGCATGGAGGCGATGAAGACCGACATGGGCGGCGCGGCGGCGGTGCTCGCGACGATGGCGACGCTCCAGTCGCTCGGCGTGAAGCACCGGGTCATCGCGTACGCGCCGATGGCCGAGAACATGCCGAGCGGCACCGCGATCCGGCCCGGCGACGTGCTCCGCATGCGCGACGGTCAGACCGTCGAGGTGCTCAATACCGACGCCGAAGGCCGCCTGATCCTCGCCGACGCGCTCTCGTGGGCGGTCGACGACGGGGTGGACGCCATCATCGACCTCGCGACGCTCACCGGAGCGTGTGTTGTCGCGCTCGGCGAGAAGGTGGCGGGGCTGATGGGCAACGACGACGGGTGGTCCGCACAGGTGCGCAACGCGGCGGATCACGCCGGTGAGGCGGTCTGGCCGCTCCCGCTCCCCACCGAGTACCGCGAGCTGCTCGACTCCGAGGTCGCGGACCTGCGCAACATCTCCTCCGGCCGGTACGGGGGCGCGCTCACCGCGGGGATCTTCCTCGAGGCGTTCGTCGGCGAGATCCCTTGGGTGCACCTCGACATCGCGGGACCGGTGCGTGCACCCGCAGATCACGGCGAGATCACGAAGGGCGGCACCGGCTTCGGGGTCCGCACTCTGGTCGAAGTCGTGCGCTCGTTCGACCCGCCGACACCGCGCAAGACGAAGACCGGTGTGAAGAAGGCGACGGCGAAGAAGACGCCGACCAAGAAGACGCCGACCACGAAGGCAGCGGCGAAGCAACAGATCCGAAAGCGGGCACGATGAGCCCGCGGCGATTCGCACCCGTGGTCCTTGCCCTCACGGCAGCGATGTTCTTCTCGGGGATGCCGGCTGTCCACGCGAGCGCGTCGGCTCAGTCGGCAGGGGCTGTCGTCGAGATCGAGGTCGGTGACAACTTCTTCGCGCCGCGCACCGTGAAGATCGCTCCGGGCACGACCGTGCGGTGGACCAACGTGGGACGCAGCCGCCACAACGTCCTGCCCGACACCGGAAAGCAGTTCGGTAAGAAGGGGTTGAAGGCGGGTAGCTCGTACGAGTTCACGTTCGAGGACGAGGGGAGCTTCCGCTACTTCTGCTCGATCCATGGAGCCCCCGGCATTGGCCAGTTCGGCACGATCAAGGTGACCAACGATGGCGATGGTGTCGCGGACGCCACGGTCGCGAGCCACTCCGCCGCGTCGGGGAACGGCACCACGATCCGGGTCCCCCAGGACGAGAACACCATCCAGAAGGCCGTCGACGCCTCGACCCCGGGGTCGTTGATCCTCGTGGCGCCCGGCGTGTATCACGAAGCGGTCGTCGTCCCACCGAAACGACGCAACATCGTGATCCGCGGCGTCGATCGCGACGCCACGATCGTCGACGGCAGATTCAGCGAGAAGCCAGGCAAGGAGAACGGGTTCAAGGTGTTCGCCGACGGGGTGGCGATCGAGAACATCACGGCCCAGAACTTCGTGACGAACGGCTTCTACTGGATCGGCGTCGATGGGTACCGGGGCTCGTACCTGAACGCGATCCGCAACGGCGACTACGGGATCTATGCCTTCGACTCGGTGCACGGCCAGTTCGACCACTCGTACGCGTCGGGGAGCCCGGACGCCGGCTACTACATCGGCCAGTGCTACCCCTGCGATGCGCTCGTCATCGACTCCGAGGCGGAGTGGAACGGTCTCGGCTACTCGGGGACCAACGCCGGCGGCAATCTGGTGATCGCGCGCACCTCCATGCATGACAACCGGGTTGGCATCGTGCCGAACAGCGGGACGGGCGAGAAGCTCGCACCCCAGCACGGGGCCACGGTCGTGGGGAACCACGTCTACGACAACAACAACATCGCGACCGCCGGGATCGAGATCGCGGAGATCGCGCTCGGGAACGGGATCCTCGTGGCCGGGGGGAACGACAACATCGTGGAACGGAACCTCGTGACCGGGCACCCGAACATCGGGATCGGGGTCATCCCCCTCCCCGAGTCGTTGACGGCTCCGGACAACAAGCTGGGTAAGGACTTCGACGCGAGGAACAACTCCGTGCGCGACAACGTGTCGTCCGGGAACCAGTTCGACCTGGCGTCGGTCGCGACTATCTCGGATGCTGCCGACACCGGAGAGAACTGCTTCGCGGGCAACACCGCGGCGACGACCCTGCCCGCGAACCTCGAGGGGATCCTCCCGTGTGGCGCGCCGGCCCAGGCCTACGAGGCACCGATCGCGTTCCTCGCCTCGCTGTTCCTCGGGGACAAGCCGCCGGTCGCCAACTATCGGAAGGTCGCACTGCCTCATCCCCCGAAGGGGGCGAACATGCCCAAGGCGCGCACCGCCCGGGCGCGTCCGGCAACCAACGAGCCGAGCATCAAGATCAACGTTGCGGACCTCGCGGTCCCGACGCCCTGACTATCGAACGCGACGCCGTGGCCCGCGCAGTCGACGCGAGGCTCCGCCCTCGCGCGGGTGTGCTCGTAGCGATGGTCGTGGCGGCGCTGATGCTCGTCTCCATCTCGGTATCGGCGACCGTGAGGACGCAGCCCTCGGGTGCCGGGACGACGATCCGTGTGCCCCAGGACGTTCGGACGATCCAACGAGCCGTCGACACCTCGACCCCGGGGTCGCTGATCCTCGTGGCCCCCGGTCTGCACCAGGAGTCGGTGCTCGTCGGGCCGAAGCACTCCGACATCGTCATCCGCGGGGTCGATCGCGATCGGACGATCATCGACGGCGGGCTGCGCACCACGCCGGGGGCCGAGAGCGGCTTCAAGATCCTCGCCGACGGTGTCGCGATCGAGAACCTCACGGTGCGCAACTTCGTCGCGAACGGCGTGATCTGGATCAAGGTCGACGGCTACCGCGGTTCGTACGTCAACGCGGTGCGTAACGGTGAGTACGGGCTCTACGCGTATGGCTCGGTCCATGGCCAGTTCGACCACTCCTACGCGTCGGGTAGTGCCGACGCCGGCTTCTACATCGGTCGTTGCGACCCGTGTGACGCGCTGATCGTGGACTCCGAGGCCGAGTGGAACGGTCTCGGCTACTCGGGCACGAACGCGGGTGGCAACATCGTGCTCGCTCGATCCTCATGGCACGACAACCGAGTGGGGATCGCTCCGAACGCGGGTGTCGACGCGACGGCCCCACCGAAGTCGGGGACGATGATCGTGGGGAACACGATCGCCAACAACGCCAATCCCGCGACTCCGGCGGTCGAGCTCGCGGCGACGCTGTTCGGAAGCGGTGTCGTGCTCGCCGGGAGCAGCGGGAACGTGGTCGAGCGGAACCTCGTCACCG
>JANOWV010000105.1:0-1915 GCA_031418075.1 Actinomycetes bacterium | reverse complement strand
ACCCCTCATCGGGCACGTCGAGACGATTGCACAGCCGCAGCAGCGTCGACTTCCCCGACCCCGACGGACCGACCCTGACGGTGACGCCCTGTTCGGGGATCAGCCCCGAAGCATCATCGAGGCGCGGCTGGTGCGCGCCCGTGACCGTGACGTGCTCGAAGGCGAAGAGCGCTGCGCCGGGACGTTCAGGTTGCGTCGGTCGAGCCCATCATGCGGAGGTGCCCGACGCATCGGCCGTCCGAACGTTCGCGAGCAAGATCCCCGCCGCAACCACCGGACCGAACGCCAGCCCGCCGTACAGGGCGACCTGGTTCAACGTGTTCTCACCGTGCCCGTTGAACAGGTGGTAGGCGATGTGGGGGACGCCGTAGACGAGGATGCTCACGGCGGTTGCGATCGCGAGCTGGCGCGTCATCCAGAGCGCCGCGAGCAGCGCCAGCACGGCGAGCGCGAGGTTCAGCGCACCGAAGTCGCGGAGCAGGTGCTCGTTGAACGGGCCGTCGGTCGAGATCCAGTGCGCCCCGAACCCAGGGAAGTCGTTGTAGAAGCCTCGCGGCGACGCGGTCGCCCACGCGCCGGGAAGCAACGCCTGCAGCCCGAGTACGACCAGTCCGATTCTCGTCCCCTGCTTCACGCTCATGTCGTGGCCCCCTCGCCGCGGCCGTGCGCGGCGCTGATCGCCGCCCATCCGACCCGGGCATCCACTACTGCCGGCGCCCATCCTGTCACCTCGCGGAACCGGCGGTTCGAAACCCGCTGCGACGGGTACAGCGCCTTGGCGCCCGCGCCACCAACCGTGCGGACCAGCCACTGCGGTGCGATGTGGAGCTTCGGGAGATCGAACGCGTCGGAGAACGCGTCGACGTACTCGCGTCGGGTGAGCGGGTCGTCGTCGACGACGTTGTAGAGCCCCGGCGTCGCCTCGAGCGCCGCGACGGCGGCAGCAGCCGCGTCGTCGACGTGGATCGATGACATGTAGGCCGATTCGCGGCCTGCGATCGGGAACGACCGGAGCTTCGCAGTCCTCAGCGCTTCGTCGATCGCGCGGTTCCCAGGTCCGTAGAAGAGGCCGAAGCGCAGCACCACCCCTTCGCCGCCAGCTCGGGTGAAGTCCTCGACGAGTCGCTCGCCTTCAAGCGTCGGGCGAAGCGGCTTCACCGACTCGTCGGACGGGACGTCCTCGTCGATCCACTCGTCGCCCCGGTCCGGGTAGGTGAAGGTGATCGACTCCTTGACGAAGCGGGCAATCCCATGCGCGCGCGCACCGGCGAGCAGGTGTCGGGTCGTCTCGGTCCGCAGGCGGTTGTGCGTCTTCCAGGCAGGCGGGAACCCCATCCTGGTGAGCTTCGGGACGTTGGTGGCGAAGTGCACGATCGCCTCGGACCCAGCAACGGCATCGACGACCTCCGACTCGTCGAAGAGGTCCACGACAACCGGCTCGGCGCCGGCCGCGCGCAGCTCTTCGGCTTTCGCATCGTTGCGGGCGACACCGAGCACGTCGTGTCCGGCGGTGCGCAGCGCGCGGACGAGCGGCCGCCCCACGGCACCCGTCGCGCCGGTGACGAAGCATCTCATCGCGCCTCCCTCGGTAGCTGGTCGATGAGCAGCGACTGCACAGATCTTCCGATCGGCCCGCGTTCGTCGTGCAGCGTGCTCACGGCGAGACCGACTCCGGTCGCTTCGGCGCTGGTGGCGGCGTCGAGCGCGACCACTCCCCTAGGGGCAGGGGCACCGCCGTGCATCGCGTTGGGTGACCAGGGTCCGCTCGCGAGCGCGGTGGGGACGAAGCGATCGCCCTCGATCGCGAACACATGATCGGGCGGTGCCGTCGTCACCATCTGAGCGTAGGCTGCGCCGCGGGCTCGGCAGCCGAAGCAGGGCTCGCAAGGGGGGACCATGGACACCTGGACAGTCG
>JANOWV010000104.1:0-3228 GCA_031418075.1 Actinomycetes bacterium | reverse complement strand
CCCGCCACGAGGGTGATCCCACGACCCACGACGATCCCGACGGTCACGATCCCGGCGAGCGCGAACACGCCGGCGAACACCCAGATCGCGGCGATCACGACTCCGATCGCGCTCTGCGCGCCTTCCGTCTCGATCGCGAGGCCGAGCACATCGAACGACGCTGATCGCCCGAAGATGCGGCGGGCCGACGCCACGACCGCCGGGAGTTCCGCCACCCCGTTCGTCGTGCGCACCCGCAGGATCGACCCCGAGAACGAACCGATCTGGTCGCGGTACTGGCGGACGAAGGCCGGCGTCGGGACGAGGACGCCCCCCGCAGCACCTCGCAGACCGAGATCCAGGGGACGACGCACGATCCCGACCACGCGCAGGCGGACCTCCGGACCTTGGGGATCGGGGAAGCCGCCGTTCGCGATCGCCTCGGCGATCTGGGAAGGCGTCTGCGAGACGAACGACAAGCGATCGCCGACATCGATGCCGAGCTCGGCAGCGAGCTGCTCACCCACCTCGACCTCGAACGGTGCCGAGAGCTCGGCGCGGCGCCCACGCACCACCCGCGGACGATCGACGACGTCACCGAAGCGACCATCGACGGCACCCGCGAGCGCGACCTCGCCCTTCTCGAGGTACATCGTGAGCTGTCGAAGCTCGGCGACGGCCGCGACACCTCGCGCGTTCCGGAACGAGTCGACCTGCTCCGGTGTCACATCGCCGACGCTGAGCTCGACATCGGCCTTACGGCTCGTCGCTTCGAACCGTTCGAGCGCGGACGCGGAGCGGCGCGCGCCGGCCACACCCGAGAGCACGACCGCGCCGATCACACCGACGAGCATCATGAGCGCGAGGATGCTTTCCCAGCGTCGGCGAACTTCGGCTTGGCGCAGCATGTTGACCGCACCCATCACTCGCTCCTCAGTACGACGGCGGGCCGGAGACGAGCGGCGCGCCGCGCGGGGACGACGGCGATCAGGTTGACGATCACGAGCGTCGCGAGCACCAGTCCGAGAAGCCCGACGGCGGGGACGGTCACGATGGAAGCGAAGCCCGTGCCGGTCGCGACCGCATTCCACACCGCGCGCCCGACGATCACGCCGAGCGGGACGCCGAGGAGCAGACCGATCGTGCCCAGCACGGTCGCCTGGGTCGCCACCGTGGCGCCGATCTGCCGCCTCCGGAACCCCAACGACTTGAGCACTGCGAGGTCCCGGCCCCGTCGGCGCACGCTGCTCACGAGGACGTACCCGACCCCGAAGATCCCGATGAGCGCGAGGAAGCCGCCGAGCACCCAGGGCAGCGCGTCGACCTGCTCGAGCCGGTCGACCTCCAGGGGAACGATGGCCGAGAGTGGGCGGCCCACGCCCTCGGGGAGCGCGGCCAGCCGACGCCGGGCCGCGACGAGATCGGCGCCGGACTTCCAACGAACGACGATCGGAGTGTAAACACCGTCCTCGGTCCCCGACAACGAGCGCAGGCCGGCGCTCGTCAGCACCGCCCCGTCGGCGACGGCCTGGGTGTTCCCGATCTTCCCTGCGAGCGCGGTGAACAACGGGAGCGCGACCGTGCCGACCACCCGGTACGTGCGTCGTCCGTCGGGCCCGACGATCTGCACTCGGTCCCCGAGCACGGCGCCGATCTGGTCGAGGGTGTCGCGCCCGAGCGCGACCTCATCCGCAGCACGGGGGGCCCGGCCGTCGATCACCGTCGGGGTGATCGCGCCCGTCAGCGAATGGAAGGCGTACCCGGAGACGGCATGACCCTCGACCTCGAGGGAGTCGCTGCACGTGATCGCCAGTGCCGCGACGGCCGGGTCGTCCACAACCGCGGTGTGCAGCGAACTGCACGATGGCGCCGCGTCGGTCCGGGCCAGGGCGCGGGAGTAGAGGTGCGTGTCCCAGTTGTAGCCGTAGGCGGCGGGGGTCGTTGCGAGCGTACCGAGACTCGCCGCGAAGACGACGACCGCGACCACTCCGGTGATGGCGACGACCGCGCCAGCGATCGCTTACCGCACGGGGACGGCGCTCGAACCGCGGCCCGACTCGAGGGCCATCGACGCCCCGACGGCGATCGGAGGCGTGAGCGGTGCTCCCGCGAGAGCGCGCGAGATTCCAGAGGATGTGGTTGTCTCGGTTCGGGCCGAAGCGGCAACGATGCGCTGCGCCGCGAGCAACCCGAGTGCGATCACCACGAACGCGACGGTGACGGCCCCGACGCCGAGCACGAGGAGGTCGAGGTCGAAGCCCGGATCGGGTTCCGCCCGACGCGCGAGCCCGAGCGGCATCACCGGGGACGCGGTAGAGGCGATCACGAACGCCAGCACCGCGCCCCCGAACGCGATCGGCGCGGCCGGCAGACCCACCACGAGCGTGCGCCCGAGTCGAGAGATGCCGAGCCCACGGAGCGTCGGCAGGTCCCGGCTGTCGCGCTCGCCGAAGCGGCGGAGGGCGATCGCGATCACCACGAGCCCGACGAGTGCCGCGACCAGCGCCGCGATGCGGAGCCCCGACGCGAGCACGTCGATCGACTGCTGCACCCCGCCTTCGGTCTCCGAGATCGGCTCCACCTGGAACTCGCCAGATGCTCCATTCGGGGCGAGGAGCCTCCTGGCCTCCTTCACGAAGGGAGTGTCCGCCGCCGGATCGGAGAGCTTGACCCGCAGCACGTAGGGCGCGAACGAGCCGAACTGGTCGCCGAACCGACGCGTGAACTCATACGTGGTGAACATCACCCCACCCTGGGTACCCAGGATCGAGAGGTCGCTCGGGGCGCGGGTGATCCCGACGACCCGAACCGGCACCTTCGGGCCGGTCGGCTCGGTGACCTGCTCGCCCGTGAGCTCCTGTTGGATCTGCTCCTGCGTGTAGCCGTGGATCGCAACCCGATCGCCGACGTGCGCCCCCAGCGACTTCGCGAGTGGCTCGGGGAGGGCGACCTCGTGGACGCGATCCTGGCGCGGGCGCCGACCCTCGATGATCCGGGGAAGCTCGACGACGGCGGGGTCGAGCAGGCCACCGATGGCCACCTGTTGTCCGTCGACCGTCCCCACGAGCGCGCGAGCGGTGAAGACCGATTCGACGCCGGGAAGTGCGCGCAGGCGCGCCAGTGACTTCACATCTGCGCCAGGGGTGAACACGGTGAGGTCGGCTTCGTTGGTCTCGGCGCGAAAGCGCGTGAACGCGCTCTCCGTGCGCGCAGCGCCGGCGAGCGTCGCGAGCACGAATGCCCCGACCA
>JANOWV010000103.1:0-7621 GCA_031418075.1 Actinomycetes bacterium | reverse complement strand
GCGCCGAGCCGCGCGAGCCGCTCCGGGTGCGCCAGGATGCAACGCCATGGTCGTTGCCCCGAACCTGCTGCCGATGCCCCGTGAGATGACGGTCGGCACCGGCGCGACGCCGCTGTCCGAGCCGCGAGTCCGGATCGACTCGTCGCTTCCGGCGGAGGGCTACGTACTCCGAATCGGGAGGGAAGGCATCGAGCTCGACGCGGCCGACGAGGCCGGCGTCTTCTACGGACGCGCCACCCTCGCCCAGCTCGCGGCGACTGCGACCTCGAACCCAACTGCGAATGGAAACGGGAATGGCGACGTGCCGATCGTGACCATCCGCGACTGGCCCGACCTGGCCGTGCGCGCGGTGATGCTCGACGTGTCGCGCGACAAGGTCCCCACGATGGCGACGGTCAAGGACCTGGTCGCCCGGCTCGCATCGTGGAAGGTGAACCAGGTCCAGCTCTACGTGGAGCACACGTTCGCGTACGTCGGTCACGAAGAGGTGTGGGTCGACGCCTCACCCTTCACGCCTGACGAGGTCCGCGAGCTCGACGCGTGGTGCGCGCAGCACCACGTCGAGCTCGTCGCCAACCAGAACTGCCTCGGGCATATGGGTCGCTGGCTCCGCCACGATCGGTACCGACCACTCGCAATGGCACCTGAGGGATTCACCGACCAGCTCGGGCGGACCCGCGCGCCGATGACGATCGACCCGGCGAACCCGGGCTCGCTTTCGTTGGTGCGAGATCTGCTCGGCCAGCTGCTTCCGTGCTTCACGAGCACGCGCGTGCACATCGGTCTCGACGAGCCGTGGGAGATGCCCGACGAGCGGGTGGGGGAGTATCTCGACTGGGTCACCCGCCTCGCCGACACGCCCGAGCTCGCGGGGCGTGACCTGCTCGTCTGGGGCGACATCGTGGCTGGGCACCCGGACCGGCTCACGCGGCTTCCGGCCAACGTGACGATCTGCGAGTGGGGCTACGAGGAGTGGTGGCCCTTCGACGAGCGCGCCGCGACGTACGCAGCCGCGGGGACGCCGTTCTGGGTGTGTCCCGGCACGTCGAGCTGGACGACGATCCTCGGGCGGACCACGAACATGCGGGGTGACTGCGTGGCCGCCGCAACCGCGGCCGCGACGCATGGCGGCACCGGATTCCTCAACACCGACTGGGGCGACCAGGGACACCTCCAGTACCTCCCGGTCAGCGAGCCCGGGTTCGCGTTCGGCGCCGCGACCTCGTGGTGCCTCGAGTCGAACCGCGATCTGGACCTCGCCGCCGCGCTCGATGTCCACGCGTTCGACGACGACGCGGGCGTGTTGGGCCGAGCGCTGATCGAGCTCGGTGACGTCTACCGCGACGTGACACCGCAGGTCCCCAACACCTCGGCGGTCGTGCTCCACCTCTACTACCCGCAGCTCACGCTCGGCCGGGGCCCGACGAAGGGGGCGAGCGCCGAGGAGTTCGCGCGACTCGACGAGAAGCTTGCCGGAATTGCGGGGTCGCTCGACGGCGCCCGTCCCGGTCGAGCCGACGGCGCGTTATTGCTCGACGAGCTGCGCAACGCGATCGCGCTCGTGCGAGTGCTGTGTACGGACGCAGTAGCTCGTCTCGAAGGCGACGGCACGCTCGGATCGGTGCACGCCGACGTGCGACACGCGCTCGCCGACCGACTCGAGGTCGTGATCGCGACACACCGTGACTGCTGGCTCGCCCGCAACCGTCCCGGCGGTCTCGACGACAGCGTTGCGTGGCTCGCGAACCTTCTCCAGTGCTACCGCAGTGGTGTCACCGATCGGATGTGGGGCAGCGCCTACATCGGGTGACAGAGCGAATCGGCGCCCCGGGGCGGATCGCCTGTCGGAAGATGGGCTAGAACACGGCCGTGGACGTCGTCACGCTCGGCACTGGCTCACCGATCCCCGATCCCAACCGCGCGGGCGCAGCCACGCTCGTGCGGGCGGCGGGGAAGACGATCCTGATCGACGCGGGTCGCGGAGTCGTGATGCGCCTCGCGGCCGCCGGGGTGTTCCCTCCCATGCTCGACCGCGTGTTGCTCACGCACCTCCACAGTGACCACATCTGCGACTTCAACGACGTGCTCACGACGCGTTGGGTGATGTCACCCGTCGAGAGCCCACTGCCCGTGACCGGCCCGCCGGGAACCGCCGCGTTCGTCGATCGGACGATCGCCATGCTCGCTGACGACGTGCGCTACCGCATCGACCACCACGCCGACCTGACCTGGGCGCCGACGTGCGACACCGCCGAGGTGCTCGACGGAGTGGCGTGGGAGTCCGACGGAGTACGCGTGCTGACGGCGCCGACTGATCACCGCCCCGTCGCACCCACGATCGGGTTCCGTATCGAAGCCGAGGACAAGGTGGTCGCGCTCGCCGGCGACACGATCCCCTGCGCCGGGCTCGACGCGCTGTGCGCGGGTGCCGACGTGTACGTGCAGACGGTGCTGCGATCCGACCTCGTGCAGAACGTCCCGAGCCCGCGGTTCCAGGACATCCTCGACTACCACTCCTCCTGCGAGGACGCCGGGAAGACCGCGGCCCGAGCGGGTGTCGGCACGCTGGTGCTCACCCACCCGGTACCTCCACCCGCGCCGGGAACCGAGGACGAGTGGGTGGCGCAGGCCGCCGCGCACTTCGACGGCCCGATCGTGCTCGCGCATGACCTCTGGTCGATCAGCGTCTGAGTCGG
The DNA here is from genome assembly GCA_031418075.1 of Actinomycetes bacterium. Classification (GTDB taxonomy): domain Bacteria; phylum Actinomycetota; class Acidimicrobiia; order IMCC26256; family PALSA-555; genus DASUAO01. The sequence goes on along the minus strand of JANOWV010000103.1, from coordinate 4,925 downwards.
CGAGGCTGAGACGATGGACCGCGCGAGCTGGGACGAGCGCTACGGCGGGAGCGACCTCGTGTGGTCGGCGGCCCCCAACCAGTTCCTCGAGGCCGAAGCTGTCGACCTCAAACCTGGACGCGCACTCGACGTCGCGTGCGGAGAGGGGCGCAATGCGCTCTGGCTCGCAACGAAGGGCTGGGCGGTGACCGCGGTCGACTTCTCGGCCGCGGGCATCGCGACGGGACGGAGGCGAGCCGACGAGATCGGCGTCGAGGTCGACTGGGTGGTCGCCGACGTGCGCGAGTGGGAGCCCGAGCCGGGGGCGTTCGACCTGGTTGCCATCGCGTACTTGCAGCTGCCGGCCGCGTCGCTGCGCACGGTGCTGGGCCACGTCCTCGCCGGCCTGGCTCCCGGCGGGACGCTGGTGGCCGTGGGGCACGATCTCGCGAACCTGACCGACGGCTACGGCGGGCCCCAGGATCCTGAGGTGCTGTGGACGGTCGAGGCGTTCGAGTCGGCGCTCGGCGAACTCGAGGTGGAGAAGGCGGAGGTCGTCGAGCGACACGTCGCGACCGCCGACGGTGCACGCATCGCGCTCGACACCTTGGTCCGCGCCACCCGCCCCTGACTCAGGCTTCGGGTTGTCGACAACGCCAGTCCTGGACGCGACGAACGGGCCGCGACCTGGGGGAGGCCGCGACCCGCTCATCTGTCCCGACCCGCCGGAGGCGGGGGATGGGAGGAGGGACTACTTCTTGAACTTCTTCGGGAACTGCTTGGCGATGCCCTCGGCGAGCACCTGCGCGGTGCCCGGCATGTGGGCTGCGGCCTCGGCCAGCTTGTCGTACTGGGCCGGGTCTCCCGCCGCCTGCGCGTCGATCGCCGCAAACAGTGAGTTGACGTGCGGGATCAGCGCTTCGGCAATCGCATCCTTGGGAAGGTACGGGTTCGCCGAGGCGATGAACGCACCGAAGTCCTGACGGTACGCGTCGAGATCAGCGCGAGCCGTCTCCTTGCCCGCCTCGTCGCCGGCGGCCGAAGCCATCGTGTAGTCGACGAAGAACCCGATGTGCTTGCGCCACAGTCCGAGGAACGCCTCGCCCGCGTCCTTGCCGTACACCGACGCGATGGCCTCGGACAGACGAACCGAGTTCGCGTCGAGCGTCGCCGCAGGGGCGGTGAGGTCGCCGCCACCAAGCGCGGTGCCGGTCGCGATGCCGGCCAGGTACACGTGCTCCTGGAGCAGCGCGGTCAGTCCGGCGCGGAGCTCCGAGGCGGAGGTGTCGGCCGGGTTGGCCTTCTTCGCCGTAGTGCTCGCGTGGACGCCGGTGTGGCCACCTTCGTGGCCCGTCGACGCGGCCGCGATCGAGCCGCCGGAGGTGGCCACGATCGTGGCGACGCCGAGGGTGGCGATCGCCGTGGTGAGTCGGTTCTTCATCTGGTGCTCCTTTTCCCTCTCGGGAGTTCGGGGGGATGGGGGATGTCGTGTTGCATCGTGCGGGCTTGCAGGGAGTCGTTCGCGACCGCGCGTCCGAGTGGATGACGCGATGTCGTACGGGTCGAGCGCGTCAACGTTTGACGACGACGCGGCCTTTCATGGCCGTGTGGATCATGCAGAAGTAGTCGTACATGCCGGGCTCGGTGAACGTCACCGCGTACTTCGCGCCGACACCGTCGAGCTGGCCATCGATCGCCGTCGCGGCACCGGTCGTAGGGTCGGTGACGCCACTGACCGTGTGCAGGATGTCGTCCCGGTTCTTCCACACGACCTTCGTGCCGGGCCGTACCGTGAGCGTCTTCGTCTGGAACTGGAACATCCGGACCGTCACGGTCTTGTTCTTCTTCTTGGCGACCACCTTGTCGTGGCGGTTGCTCGCCCGGTGGTCGTGCACCGCCGAGGTGGCGGACGAGCGCGTCGTCGGCGAGGCGAACGCACTGGACGCGCCGGCGAAGCCGACGGTGGCGGTCAGCGCAGTGGCGACGGCGATCGCCGCGAGGCGTTGACGAGCGGGGCTGGCGCGCGGGGGACTGGGTTCCATGGGGACGAGTTCCTCTCGGGGGGACGACCCGACGGGTTCGGGCCGTGCTCCAGAGGGTTCGCGCCAGGACCCGCCAGTGGATGGTCGGGAACCACAGTTTCGCGACCGAGCCCGCGCCGAGCGCGGAGCTGCGATCGTCCGGGTCAGGCCGTGGCGAGGTCGCCGGTCGCCACGGGGATTCCCGTCGGCCGTGGGCTCCCGCCACGCGGTTCGCGCGTGAGCGCCAGCGCGGTCATGCCGCGGACGCTCGAGAAGGTCAGTGGTCGCGGATCGGCGCCCATCGTCCCCAGCGACACGGGCCCGTCGGCAGTGATCGCCCAGAGTTGGTAGGTCCGGTGCGCATCGAGCGTCGCGAGGTCACGAGGGACCGCGACGCCCGATCCGTCCTGCAGCACGACGGCCTCGAGCGCCGACGCGCCCTTCGTCGTCTCGAGGACGACGGCGCGGGCGCCCGGCTTCGCCTTCGCGACATCGATCGAGCTGGCGAGCGGTGTGGTGCCGGACTCGCCCGGCCCATCGAGCACCGCGCGCACGCCACCGGCGATGGCGACGACCGCGACGAACGCCGCCGCAAGCGCGAGGGTCCGGGTCACGACGGACGACCGACGCCGGATCGGCATGACCGCTACGTGGCCGTTCGCGTCGCCCGCCCCAGCTCTGGTGACGTCGTGCGCGAGGTCGCTCGCCATCTCGGCCGCGACTGCCTCCCATACCTTCGACGACGGCCGCTCGGCGGACTGTTCGAGCCAGGCCGCGCCGAGCTGGAGCGCGTGGAGCTCGGCGCGAGCCTCCTGGTCGCGGAGTACGTGCGCCTCGACCGCGGCGCGCTCGTCGGCGTCGAGGGCGTCGAGCGCATACGCGCCGAGCAGCTCGCGGAGGTCGTCCGATTCGGGCGACTCGGGGGTGTGGTCTTCGCTCACGAGACACTTCCGATGTCGACGGCGAGCAGACGGTCGCGCAGGCGATGGAGACCCGCGCGGATCCGGCTCTTCACGGTGCCTTCCGGTTCTTCGAGAATCGTGGCGACCTCGCGGTAGCTGTGGCCCGCGAAGTAGGCGAGCTCGATCGCGACGCGTTCGCCATCGGGGAGATCATCGAGCGCCTCGCGCAGGTGGTCGGCGAGCACGCCCTCCCAGACTTCGCGCTCGACGTCGGGGCCGGGCGTCGGCACGAGTCGCACGCTGCGATCCTCGCGACCCCGACGCGCCGTGGTGCTGCGCACGAGCTCGATGGCACGCGCGTTCGCGTCGATGAGCAGGTAGGCGCGGAGCGTCCCGCGGGCGGGGTCGTAGCGGTCCGGGGTGCGCCAAAGGCGAAGGAACACCTCTTGGACGACCTCCTCTGCGAGGGCCATGTCGCGCAAGACCCGTCGGGCGACGCCGAGCACGGCATGGGAATGGCGGCGAAACGCCTCTTCGACGGCCTCGGGCCGGCGGTTGGCCACCGCGGCGGCGAGGTCGGCGTCGCCGAGGAGGGCGACCTGGGGGGAGGGCACGTGATGGGGTTCGCGGCCGGTGCCGGGACCGGATGACGGAAATTCCCGATCCGGCTCAGACACTGGCAGCAACTCGGAACCCGAGATTTCCGGTCGACGAGTCGGGGGTGTTCGCGCTCCGGGCCGCGACCCGGTAGCGGCGGCAATAGGAGGCATGGCAGAGGTAGGAACCGCCCCGCATCACCCGGTGGGAGCCGGTCGGCGGCCCCGCCGGAGACCGGCCGGGTCGGCGCCCGTACCACTCGGGGTCGTAGAAGTCGTCGGTCCACTCCCAGACGTTGCCGGTGGTCTCGAAGAGCCCGTAGCCGTTCGGCGCGTAGCTGCGCACGGGTGCGATGCCGAGATGCCCGTCGGCGCCGGAGTTCTCGCCTGGGAAGGTCCCCTGGAAGACGTTCATCCGGTGCTCGCCGTCGGGCTCGAGGTCCTCGCCCCAGGGGAAGGTCGAGCCGACAAGGCCACCGCGCGCCGCGTACTCCCACTCGGCTTCCGTGGCGAGGCGGGTCCCGGACCACCCGCAGTACGCCTGCGCGTCGTTCCACGAGACATGGACCACCGGATGGTCGTCCCGGCCGTCGAGATCCGAACGCGGTCCTTCGGGATGGCGCCATGACGCGCCCTCGACCTGGCGCCACCATTCCGCCTGCGCGACGCCGTGCGTGTCGGGGTGGTCATCGGGTAGCAGTCCCGCGAAGACGAACGACCACCCGAACCGCTCGGCCTCGGTGGCGTGGCCGGAGGCGTCGACGAACCCGGCGAAGTCGTCGTTGGTGACGGTCGTCGCGCCGATGCGGAACGCGCTGACGTCAACCTCGTGTACAGGGGACTCACCGTCCCCCGCATAGGCCCACTCGTTGTCGCAGCCCATGACGAGGGTGCCGCCGGGAACCAGGATCACGGTGGTCAGAGTACGGCCCCTCCCGTCCGTACTTCTGGCCGCCGGTACGTTCGGGCGGCCAGTACGTTCTGGCGTCAGCAGACCCGCGTGACCGAGGGCTCCTGACGCACATACTCGGGGAGGGGGGACCGGTGCCGAAGACCAAGATGCTGACGGCGGCCGAGGCGGCCGCGCTGATCGAACCACGTGACGAGATCGGCATCCCGCTCGGACCCGGACAGCCCAGCGCGTTCCTCCACGCGCTCGGCGATCGCGACGACTTCGAGGCACTCGTCGTGCACGGCGCGCTCTTGATCGACCTGTTCCCGCTGTTCACCCGACGCGGTGTCAAGCTCCGAAGCGGGTTCTTCGGCCCCGCGGAGCGGTTCCTGCTGGACTCCGGCGCCGACATCGAGTTCGTCCCGGCCGACTTCCGGCGCTTCTCCCTTGTGGCCCGTCGGGTGCATCCGAGGGTGATGGCGACGGCAGCGACTCCTCCCGATGCCGACGGGTTCCTCAACCTTTCGTTGCACGC
>JANOWV010000102.1:0-2028 GCA_031418075.1 Actinomycetes bacterium | reverse complement strand
CTCGGCGCGGCGCTGGCCCGGCTCGAGAGCCGGATCGCGTTCGAGGAGCTGGCCAACCGCTGGCCCAGCTACGCAGTCGACGACGCGGGGCTGCGCCGGGTGCAGATGTCGAACGTCGCCGGCTTCTCCAACGTGCCCGTCAGCCGCGGCGCCTGACCTCACCCTCCTCGGCGCTTTGGCGTCGGAAACAGGCGCTGGGCACGGGTTCTTCGACGCCAAAGCGTTTGGGAACGGTCAGTCGGCGTCGGCTTCGACGTGGATGCGGACCCGGATGATGGGCTCGACGCGGATGAGCAGCAGGTTCGGGGGTTCGAGGCCCCAGTCGCGTACGTCGAACGACTGCTCGCCCTCGACGACGAGTCGATCGGGGGTCGACGCCGTAACCGCGATGTCACCGTCGACCTCGTGCTCGATGCCGAGGAACGCGATGGTGCCGCGCAGGTGCAGGGACTCGCCGTCGGTGGTGTCGACGCGACGCACATGCCCACTGATCGTCGGGTGGGAACGGACGTCGATGCGACGCCGCGTCTCCCGGTCGAGGAGGGGATTGCCCCAGCGGAGCCGCTCTGCTTCGACCTCGACGTGCGCGCCGACGAGGGCACCGTCGTCGCCGATCTCGATGGTCCCGACGATGCCGTCGGCATGGCCGTCGATCCCGTGCAGGGTCGACTTCGCCGAGACGTGCACCGTCGATGCGGATGGATCGATCCGATAGACGGTCACCGGACCGCCGGCACCGCGACCGTGTCCCATGGTGCGGAACGGTCGTCGACGCCACCGTCTCCCCAGATGGCCGCGGCATTTCGCGCGGTCGCGTCCTCGACGGCGGCGAGCGCGACACCGTGACCCTCCGCCGCGAGCGACGTCACGCCGAGGTCATGGATGCCGCACGGGACGATGTGATCGAACATCGTGAGGTCCGGGTCGACGTTCAGCGCGAAGCCGTGCATCGACCGCCCACGGGTGATGCGGACACCAACGGCCGCGATCTTGCGGTCGCCGATCCACACGCCGGGGTGGCCGTCCTTACGACCGGCGCCGGCGAGTCCGAGATCGCCGAGTGCGTCGATCAGCACCTGCTCGATCGCGTCGACGTGCGCGTGCACGGAGCCCGGTCCGAACGGCACGTCGACGAGCAGATAGCCGACGAGCTGGCCGGGGCCGTGGTAGGTGATGTCGCCGCCGCGATGCACCTGTCGGGTCGTCGCACCCACGCCAGTGGGATCCACGAGCAGGTGCTCCGGTCGGGCGCGCACCCCCAGCGTGTAGACGTGTGGGTGCTCGAGGAGGAGCAGCCAAGGCTCTCCGGCTCGTTCGAACAGTGTCTCTTGCAGCGTGAGCGCGTCGTCGAAGTCGACGATGCCGAGACGGCGGACGCGCAGCGGAGCGCTCAGAGCGACCAGCCCGCGGCCTTGCGTTCCTTGCAGGTGGGACAGATCGGGAACCGTTCGGGGTCCCGGCTCGGTACCCACTTCTTGCCGCAGAGCGCCGTGATCGCCTCGCCCGTGACCAGGGCCCGGGTGACGTCCTCTTTGCGGCAGTAGTGCGCGAACCGATCGTGGTCACCGCTGTCGGTATCGACGCGTTCGGGTGACTCGACGGGCGCGATCGTCTCGGCGGGCATACGGCGGCAGCGTAGCGGGGCACTCCGTCGCGGCCGTCACGGCTGCTCGGCACGTTGAGCGTTGTTGTGCAACAACCAGCGTGCCGAGAACCCGGCCCCGAGCTCGGTCGAAGGTCTGCGGTCAGTTCACCTTGCGGTCGGCATCGCCCCAGAACGCGGCGCGCAGCTCGCGCTTCAGGACCTTCATCGCACCCGAGAGCGGCAGCGGCTCGGTGCGGATCTCGACCGACTTGGGGACCTTGAAGCCGGCGATCGCGGCCCGCGCGTGCTCGGTGATCTCCTCGGCCGTGACGGTCGCACCTTCCTTCGGCACCACCACCGCGTGCACCGCTTCACCCCAGGTGTCATCAGGGATGCCGATGACTGCGACCTGCGCCACGGCCGGGTGTGTCGCGATCGCATTC
>JANOWV010000101.1:0-1660 GCA_031418075.1 Actinomycetes bacterium | reverse complement strand
GCCGAGGCGCGCGACGAGATCGCGCGCGTCGTAGCTGTTTGGCTCGGTCGCGATCACGCGAGTCGGTGAGTACTGCTCGACGTGAGCACGGAAGCCTTCGGTGAACGTGTCGGCGACGCGGTAGTCGACAACGAATCCCTGAGCGCGCAGCGCATCTGCGAAACGACGCATCGACGTGAGCAGGAAGTGGGCGCGCTGCACATGCCACCGTCGGCCGGCGAGCTTCGCACCAGACTCGACGAGCAGCACCCGATGAGTCGACGGCGAAGCATCGGCGAGGGCACCGATGGCCCGGTTCAGCTGATCGCCGAACACCCACACGGTCTCCATCAGTCTTTGCCCCGCGCGGACGCGGCGCCACGAGAATCCATCCGGTCAACGTAACTGCGCGGTGACGGCACACTCGATCCCGTCGTACCGGGCTGCAGTGGGTCGTTCCCGTCGCTCGTCAGTAGATTGCGGCGATGCGGGTGGTGGTGATCGGGGCAGGGATGGCGGGGCTGACTGCGGCCCGGTTGATCGCCGCCTCCGGCCATGACGTGACGGTGTTGGACAAAGGTCGGCGCCCCGGCGGCCGCATGGCAACCAAGCAGTTCGGCGGTGGCGCATCCGCGGATTCCGGCTGCCGATGCGGTCGCGAGCCTGACCCGATGAACGTGACCCGATGAACCTGCCGGAGGACGCGGAGAGCGTTGCCGTCTCGTGCGCGCTTGTGGTCTTGGGGGCTACCGGCGATCTGGCGCAACGCAAGCTCTACCCCGCGCTGGCCGCACTCGCGTCTCGAGGTCAGCTCCCTCGACGGTTGGTCGTGGTGGGCGTCGCACGGACACCGATGAGTGACGACGAGTTCGCGGCTCGAATGCCGGGGCTGGCCGAGCGCGGCGTCACGTTTCGGTACGTCGCGGGCTCGTTCGATGACCCCGGCACGTTCGCCGCGCTCGCGGCGGTGCTCGAGACGTGTGATCGGGCGCTCGAGACAGCTGGGAACCGGCTGTATTACCTCTCGACGATTCCGGCCTTGTTCGGCAAGGTTGCCGCCGGTCTCGGCGCGGCCGGTCTCGCCGTCGAGCCGAGTGGCACGTTCCGGCGCATCGTCATCGAGAAGCCGTTCGGACACGACTCCGGCAGTGCCGAGGCGTTGGATGTGTCGCTTCACGCAGTGTTTCACGAGCACCAGATCTTCCGGATCGACCACTACCTGGCCAAGGAGACAGTTCAGAACATCCTGGCCATGCGGTTCGCGAACGCAATCTTCGAACCGCTCTGGAATCGTCGGTACGTCGATCACGTAGAGATCACCGTCGCGGAATCTCTCGGTGTCGAACATCGAGGCGCGTTCTTCGAGCAGGCCGGCGCGCTGCGCGACATCGTGCAGAACCACCTGTTACAAGTCTTGGCACTCACGGCAATGGAGGCCCCGGTGAGCTTCGAGGCCGACGCGATTCGCGACGAGAAGGTGAAGTTGCTGCGCTCGGTCCGCCCACTCGAACCGCTCGGAGCCGCGGGACCGGTGGTGCGCGGGCAGTACGTGGGCGGTGCCGTCGACGGTCATGACGTGTGCGCGTATCGCGACGAAGAGGGCGTCGCGCCCGAGAGCATGACGGAGACGTTCGTGGCGCTGCGGCTCGAGATCGACAACTGGCGATGGGCGGGCGTGCCG
>JANOWV010000100.1:0-1741 GCA_031418075.1 Actinomycetes bacterium | reverse complement strand
GCGCGCCGGACCGCACGCTTCAGACGGTCGTCTCCTATCCCAAGGGTGCGTCGCGGAAGCGTCCTCTCCCGCTGATCGTGTTCGCCACCGGGTACGGCGGCACCGCCACCAACTACGCCGACCTCTACGACCACTGGGTGCGCGCCGGGTACGTGGTCGCTGCACCGACGTTCCCGCTGTCGAGCGACGGCGCGCCGGGGGGCGAGACCGTGGCCGACCTAGCCAGTCAGCCCGGCGACCTCAGCTTCGTCCTCGACGAGGTGCTCCGTGCGAGCGCGGCGAAGGGGTCGAAGCTGTTCGGCCTCATCGATGCCGATCGCGTCGGACTCGCGGGCAAGTCGTTGGGTGCGATCACGGTGTTCAACCTGCTCTTCGCGCCCGGCCACACCGAGGACCGCTTCCGCGCCGCGATCCCGATGACCGGCGCGGTGAGCGGCGAGGCCGACTTCGCCGGCGTCGCCATCCCACTGTTGCTCGTGCACGGTGACGCCGACACGACCGTCCCCTACTCCGCGAGCCAGGAGGCGTACGGCCGGGCCCAGGCACCCAAGTTCCTCGTGACGATCGTCGGCGGTACGCACGGCAGCGCCTTCGGTGGCGGCAGCGACCCGTCCGAGGTGGTCGTCGAGCGCACGACGCTCGACTTCTTCGACGCCTACGTGAAAGGCAAGGGCACGAAGGCGGCCCTACGACGCCTCGCGCGCGACGGCACCGTCGACGGGGTGGCGTCGATCGAGGCCAGCACCTGAGCGACAGTCCCTGAGCCGCGCGGCGAATCGACCCCCCCGGCGCCCCATACTGGAGGGGTCCACAGTCCGGACAACCCCCAGGAGCGCCCACCATGCCCACGATGCTCGAGGAACGCCCCACGCAGGGTGATCGCGACGTCACAGTCCGCGTCGTCAATGAGACGGCCCGATCGGCGCGACCCGGGCGGCGCCTGACCTTCGGCGGCGTCCTCGGCACGGCGGTGGTGGTCGCGGTCGTCGTCGCGCTCGTCGGGGGCATCGGTGCGCTCCTCGGCATCGGCAACCCCTTTGCCGGGACCACCACTGACCAGAGCCCCCGCGTGCTCCTCAAGGAGCTACGCAACCTCTCGGACTTCCGGGCCGCCGAGGCGACCTTCCAGTCTCGGGTCGAGCTGGAGACGGATGTGCCGATCCTGCCCAGCTTCATCGCCGGATCGAAGGTCGACTTCGACGCGATCGGGACGGTCGCGGCCACACTCGACTTCTCCCGCCTCGCGACCGATGCGGTCCAGGTCGCCGACGACGGGGCGGTCACCATCAGCCTGCCCTCGCCCGTGCTCGAGCCGGCGGTGGTGGATCCCAAGCGCAGCCGGGTGGTGAACCGGGACCGCGGGCTCGTCAACCGCATCGGCGACCTCTTCGAGGACAGCCCGACGAGCGAGCGCGACCTCTACCTCCGGGCGGCCCGGAAGATGGACAAGGCGGCCGTCGAGAGCAAGCTCGCGGTGCGGGCCGAGCGCAACACTGCGGCGATGCTGCGGGGCTTCCTCGGTCGGCTCGGCCTCGACCGGGTCACGATCACCTTCGTCGAGCCGACGACCGGCCCTTCGTTGCGGGCGGCGTGACGCGCCGCGTTCCGGAGCGCCACCACACCGGATCTGCGCGAGACTGGACGTGGTGGTGAGTCGGCCAGGCGGCCGCGTACGGGCTCGACCCGTCCGAGGAACGTCCGGACTCCACAGGGCACGGTGCTGGGTAACACCCAGTCGGGG
>JANOWV010000099.1:0-2173 GCA_031418075.1 Actinomycetes bacterium | reverse complement strand
CGGGTCGACCGACAGCCCGATCACCTTCACGTTCCGCTTGTCGAATTCCGGCTTCAGGGCCGCGACCCGACCGAGCTCGGTCGTGCAGACAGGGGTGTAGTCCTTGGGGTGCGAGAAGAGCACGCCCCAGCCGTCGCCGAGGTAGTCGTAGAAGTCGAGCTCGCCCTCGGTGGTCTGGGCGGTGAAGTTGGGGGCGTCGTCGCCGAGTCGCAGGGCCATGGGGGATTCCTCCAGAAGGATCGAATTGGGGAGTGACGAGGTCGGTCGCGCACCTACGCTGCGGCCACTCGCGCAACCCTAGGTCTGGACGGGCGGAAAAGTCGAGTGATTTGGTCGACAATCTCTCGCCAGGCGAGGCGGTTCCGGGTGCTCGCCGTCGACATCACGCCGCTGCGGACGTCACGGGACTTCCGGCTGCTGTGGATCGGCGAGCTGATCTCCGAGACCGGGTCGCAGATGGCACTGGTCGCCGTCTACGTCCAGGTGTTCGCGCTCACCGGCTCGGTCGCGGCCGTGGGGTTCGTCGGGCTGGTCCAGCTCGTGCCGCTCGCGCTCGCCGCGCTCATCGGCGGCCCGATCATCGACGTCCGCGAGCGGCGTCGGCTCCTCCTGATCGCCCAGGTGGTCCAAGCGACCGCGTCGGCGGTACTGCTTACCGGGGCCCTGCTCGACCGGCCACCGTTGGTCCTCGTCTACGTGGGGGCAGCGCTCGTTGCCGGTGGCGGCGGCTTCTCGCTCTCGATCCGATCGGCGATGACCCCGAACCTCGTCGGTGCCGGCCAGCTTCCTTCTGCGCTCGCGCTCAACCAGGTGCTCTTCCACACGACGCTGATCGTGGGCCCCGCGATCGGCGGGCTGGTCATCAGCCAGGCGGGAGTCGAGTGGGCCTACGGGGTCGACCTCCTCTCCTTCGCGGCGACCGTCGCGGCCTGTCTGCTCATGCGGCCGCAGATGCCGACGCGTGCCGACGCCGCCGGCGACCCGGACGGCACAGGCGGCTCCCTCGCCCGGGGGTGGGCGCAGACCACCGCCGGGTTCCGGTATCTCCGGGGGCGACCGGTCTTGCAGTCGATCTTCACCGTCGACCTGGTCGCGATGGTCTTCGGCATGCCCCGTGCGCTGTTCCCGGTGCTCGCGGTCGTCGAGTTCGACGGCGGGGCCCAGATCGTCGGCCTGCTGTTCTCGGCGGTCTCGGTCGGAGCGCTCGTCGGGGCCCTTGGGTCGGGATGGGTGCACCGCATCCGCCACCAGGGGCAGGCCGTGCTGTGGGCCGTCGCCGGGTGGGGCGCGGCGATCATCGGGTTCGGCCTGGCGGGCGGAACGCTGTGGATCGCCATGACGTGCCTCGCGGTTGCGGGGGCCGCCGACGTGGTCTCGGCGGTCTTCCGAGGGACGATCCTGCAGACCAACGTGCCCGACTCGCTCCGCGGCCGCATGTCGGCGATCAACATCCTCGTGGTCACCGGTGGGCCCCGTCTCGGGGACGTCGAGGCGGGCCTGGTCGCGGCCATCTCGACGCCGACGGCCTCGGTCGTGGCAGGCGGCGCGATCTGCATCGTGGGGGTTGTCGTGCTCGCGCTTGCCGTTCCCGACTTCGTGCGCTACCGCGCGCCCGACTGAATCGAGCGCGACGGTTTGACTCAGCCCCCGGCCCGCGGCGAACGTGACCGGTGATGGCGGGGTACTCGGGGTCACCCTTGGCGAAGAAGCTCGGAATCGCGGAGGGCTCGCGCGTCGCAATGGTCTCCCCCCCAAACGGGTTCGTCGACGACTTCGAGTTCCCGCCGCGGGTCGAGCTCCGCCGACAGGCGCGCGGTTACCTGGACGTCGTCGTGTTCTTCGTCACCCGACGCGCCGAGCTCGCGCGACGGTTCCCGGCCATGAAGCGCGGGCTCGAACCCGACGGCGGCCTGTGGATCGCGTGGCCGAAGCGCACATCGGGTGTCGCGACGGACCTCACCGAGCAGCATGTCCGTGACGTGGGCCTCGAGAACAAGCTTGTCGACAACAAGGTCGCGGCGATCGACTCGACGTGGTCCGGGCTTCGGTTCGTGTACCGCGTCGCCGATCGCGACGGACTTCGACCTTCGTCGCGCTGACGCGCGCCTCGGCGGCGGTGCAGCAGTCGTGTGCGGGCGGTTCATCTCTCGATCAACACCAGACGAGCTCGCCG
>JANOWV010000098.1:0-3938 GCA_031418075.1 Actinomycetes bacterium | reverse complement strand
GGCAGTCGGTGCGCTCTACGACGAGCTCGGCGTCGCCGGCGACGTGCTCGACCTCATGGCGTCGTGGGTCTCGCACTTCCATTCCGCGCCCGCCCGCCTGACCGTGCTGGGCATGAACGCCGCCGAGCTGGCCCGCAACCCCCAGGCGAGCGAGACTGTCGTCCACGACCTCAACGCCGACCCGTCGCTGCCGTTCGACGACGGAGCGTTCGACGCGGCGGTGTGCTGCGTGTCGGTCGACTACCTGGTGCGTCCGATCGAGGTGTTCGCCGACGTGGCCCGGGTGCTGCGTCCGGGTGGTGTGTTCGTGTGCACGTTCTCGAACCGGTGCTTCCCCACCAAGGCGATCCGCGGTTGGCTCGCTTCGAGCGACGAGCAACACGGCGGCATCGTCGCCGAGTACTTCCGGCTCGCCGGCGGGTGGGAGGAGCCCACGGTGCAACGACGAACCCCCGGTGAGCATCGCGGCGATCCGCTCTGGGCGGTGTGGAGTCGGCGCGCCGCGTCCTGACGGGCGGTCGAGGGCGGCCCTCGACAGCCCGGGTTCCACGCGCCAACATGGCGAGCGAGGGCAGGCTGCAGCCGACGCCGGGACACCGGGAGGGCACATGTCGACGCTCGGGGGCCCCACGAAGCGCTCACCCACGTTGCGGTCCTTTCCACACGAAGCGGAAGTGCTGCTCGGTTCGGACGCGTTGGCGCACGTCATCACCCGCAACAGCGACGGCTCGCCGCAGGTCTCCGTGGTGTGGTGCCAGGTGCAGGGCGACACGGTCCGGTTCGTCACCGAGGCCGCAACGGCCAAGGTGCGCAACCTCCGGCGCGACCCGAAGGTCGTCCTCTCCGTCGAGGACGAAGTGCGCAACCTGCGGGGGTTCCAGCACCACCTCGTGATCCGGGGGACCACCCGCATCGAGGAGGGTCCGGACCCAGACTTGTTCGACGCCCTCTGCGCGACGTACCTCGGTCGGGTCGACACGGGACTGGCGCTCCGCGCGTCGCCGAGTGCAGTGGTGGTGAACGTCGACGTCGAGCACATCGGGGGCAACGGCCCCTGGGTGCGCTGATCTGGCACAGGAGCGTGCCCATGGGCGAGGGAAGGCGCGGGAGTTGTCGGAGGAAGGTGTGCCCCGCGTGCGGGGCACGCGTAGTGCCGGTCCGCTACGAACCGGTGGTGGGCGCGCGCGTCGCGGCCCGGGCGCCGGTGGAGCTGAGCTGCAGGAACCGTGTGTGCCACCGCTCGTGGCGGTGACCAGGCAGCGATTCGACCGAGGAGCCCCGACCATGCGCCCGGTCAGATCGGTGATCGGCGGCGTCCTCGCCGTCACGGTGATGGCCGGTCTCGTCGCGTCGGCCGCCGGTCCGCTCGGCGCGAGCCGCGCCACAGCCCGCGACCCCTACCCCCGTGACGGGAAGCTCACGCTCGCCGACGTGCAGATGCTCGGGACGCACAACAGCTACCACCTGCGCCCCGACCGGGAGGTCGCCCCGACCGAGCCGGCCAACTACGAGCACCCCCCGCTCGACGTCCAGCTCGAGGACCAGGGCATCCGCAGCCTCGAGATCGACGCCTACGACGGCCCCGACCTCCCGGTGTTCCACTCCCTCATCGTCGACGACCGCTCGACGTGCCCGACCCTCGCCGAGTGCCTCGACATCGTGGCGACGTGGTCGAAGCGCAATCCCGGCCACGTGCCGCTCGTGCTGTTCGTCGAGCCCAAGGCACTCCCGACCAACACGAACCCCGACATCCAGGCGGTCATCGACGCACCGCCGCCGAGCATGGCCTCACCAACTGGGACGCAGCCGGCCTCGACAGGATCGACGCGGCAGTCCGTAAGGCGTTCGCCAAGATGCTTCTCACCCCTGACCAGGTGCGCAAGCAGCGCCCGACGCTGCGTGACGCGGTGCGCAAGGACGGCTGGCCGACCCTGAGCGCGACCCGGGGGAAGGTGCTCGTGCTCCTCAACGTGGGCGATGCGCTCCTCGGCTCCTACCTCGTCGGTGCGCCGTCGCTCGAGGGGAGGGCGATGTTCGTGCCGTCGGCGGTCTCGGACCCCTACGCCGCGGTCATCAAGCGCGACCGTCCGACGCCGGTGGCCACGGTGCGCCTCGTCAACCGGAACTTCCTCGTCGAGAGCCGGGCCGATGCCGACGGCATCGAGGCCCGCGCCAACGACCAGACCCGAGCGGAGCAGGCGTTCTCGAGCGGGGCCCAGGTCGTGACCACCGACTACCCGGTCGCCGATCCCCTCGTCGGCCCGTACCTCGTCGCCCTCCCCGGGACGGCAGTGGCCCGCTGCAACCCGGTGCACGCCCCGAAGTGGTGTCGCGACACCGACATCGAGAACCCCCGGGGGCTGCACGCTCCCAGAGGATGAACGGGCGCCATCATGGGCGTTGCGACGACCATGTCCTCGATCGGCTCGTCCGCGACGAGCGTCTTGATCGCACACGTGGCCGCGCGCACGACTCGCGGCTGATGAACCTGCGCGTCAGTCGGCAGAGGTTTCTGCGGCGGCCTTGATGTTGGCGATCGTGGTCTTGATGGCCTCGGCGAGCATCTCGAAGCGGCCCTCGAAGTTCGCAGGTGATCTCGGGCCGGGATCCCGTTCAGACGGGCGCGTCGAACACCGATGGCAACGCGTCGAGGGGCGTCGCCTCCGGGTACACCAGAGCGAGAGCGTCCTTCAGGGCTGGGTCGTCGAGTCGATCGAGGTCGAACGTGACGGCTGCCCCTCGGCTCCCGAGGTCCGCGTCGAACGTGTCGGCAACGTCGCGCATCGACAACGTCTCGCCGCAACGCTGCGCACGTTCGGCCTCGGTGCGGTACACGTCGGCCTTCCACAGCACGCTCACCCGGAACGCGTCCAGCGGGGCACGGTACGCGCACACACCGAGATCGGTCACGTCCCAGTCGCCGGTGCCGTCGCCCACCGGCGCGAGCTCGGCGCCCGGGGTCACCCGGCGCGTCCCCGAGTCGAAGGGGCCAACCGGTTCGACCTGGTGGAACATGCCGTGGTTGTCGCCGAGCAGCGCGGTGTTGGCCATCGCGCCCCCGTACTCGTGGGGTGGACTGTCGGGTCCGTCGGGCCAGTACCGGAGCGCGCCACCGTCCACGTCGTGCATCCACCAGATCGCGGTGGCCTGCACGATCTCGAAGCGCTCGAACAGGCCCGACCACAGCATCATCCGCAAGACCCACATCGGTGTGTTCGTGCGGTCGCGACCGTGGAACCGGGGGTTGTCGGTGTGGGCGGGTCCGCCCTCGGCGATCGCGGCCATGACGTTCACGTACACGCTCTTGGGCTCGACCACCTCAGCGCCGTAGAACTGCTTCGCCGCCGCGATGTACCCCGGGTGGTGCAGGAAGAGGTCGGAGCCCGGGGCGGCGAAGTCGTCGTGCACCCAGTCGTTCTGGAACCACATCGGGCGGGTTCGGGCATGCGGGTCGGCACCTGGGCTGTACCACCCGCCGAGCGGTGTGTAAGGCGCCTGCGCCTCGAGCAGACGCACGGCCTCGCCAACGTCGGCGAGCACGTCGTGCAGCAGCACCGGTGGATTTGCGTAACGGACCATCGCGCACCTGTTCCCGCGACCGGACCGGACACTTCCGCCCGGCTCGTCGAAACGAGACCCTATGGCACCAAAGGCTCCGGCCGACGAGCGATGTGCGGGAGGTTTCGAGGGTTCGGCGGGGCGAGCCTGCCAAGATGACGGATCGACCCGTTCCCGCCCGACTTCTTCGACCGCAGTGACCCCCTGCCTGACGACGACTTCTACTCGTGGCCGCGTCTGGTCACCCACATCGACGACGCCGCCATCGCAGCGGTCGGTGCGCTCTACAGCGAGCTCGCGATCGCCGGCGACGTGCTCGACCTCATGGCGTCATGGGTCTCGCACTTCCGCACCGCACCCGACAACCTGACCGTGCTGGG
>JANOWV010000097.1:0-2946 GCA_031418075.1 Actinomycetes bacterium | reverse complement strand
CCCCGCCCGACCGGGAGGCGGCCGGAGCTCCCGTCGGCCGGACCGCGACGCCGCGCGGCCCGGTTCCTGGCGCGCCACCGTCGCGTGCAACTCGGGATCACGCTCGGACCTCCGCTCACGTGGCTGCTCGTCATCTACATCGGGGCGCTCGTCGCGCTACTCGTCACGTCGCTCTTCTCGCTCGTCGACGATCCGACGGGCCTGCTCACCCGACTCGACACGCATCTGACCCTCGCCAACTACGAGAAGATCTGGAACACGTTCGCGTACCGCGACGTCGCGGTGAGCACGCTCCTCGCAGCCGTCACCGTCACGGTCGTCGATGCCCTACTCGCGCTGCCGATCGCGTTCTACATGGCCAAGGTCGCGTCGCCGTGGACGAAGCGCGCGCTCGTCATCGCCGTGACGATGCCCCTCTGGGCCGGCTACCTCGTGAAGGGGTACGCGTGGCGCGCGATCCTCGACCCCGGCGGCGGCGTGCTCAAGGAGGTCTTCGGCTCGAGCCCGGGCTTCGGTTCGACCAGCGCCATCATCGTGCTGTGCTACCTGTGGTTCCCGTACATGGTGATCCCGCTGTTCGCCGGACTCGACCGGCTCCCCGACTCGCTGCTGGAAGCGTCGACGGACCTCGGCGCCAAGGCTGGCCGGACGTTCACCAGTGTGGTCATGCCTTCGCTGCTCCCCGCGCTCGCAGCCGGATCGATCTTCACGTTCTCGCTGACGCTGGGCGACTTCTACATGAATCGGATCGTCGGCGGGACGAACGAGTACATCGGCAACATCGTGTACCGGAACTTCTCCGCCAATCTCCCCTTCTCCGCCGCGTACTCGATGGTCCCGGTGGTCATCATGATCGTCTACCTCCTCGCGATCCGGCGCACAGGCGCGCTCGAGGAGCTCTGAGCCATGTATCTCTCCCGGCCTGCCCGCATCGCGCTGCGCTGCTTCGCTGCCATGGTGCTCGTCGTTCTCTACTTCCCCCTCCTCTACGTCGCGCGCCTGAGCGTCAATACGGGCGTGAACTACGTCTGGCCACCGAAGGGCTGGACGCTCGAATGGTGGGACGTCGCCATCCACGCCGACGGACCGCGTGAAGCGCTCCTGCACTCGTTGCAGACCGGACTGTGGGCCACCGGCTTGGCGCTGGCGCTCGGGACCCTCGCGGCGTTCGCGCTATCGCGCCACCGCTTCTTCGGCCACGGCTCCGTGAGCCTCGCCCTCGTGCTGCCGATCGCGCTCCCGGGCATCGTCACCGGGATCGCGCTCCTCTCGGCGTTCCAGCGGGTCGGGATCGAGCTCTCGCTGACAACCCTCGTCGTCGCACACGCCACCTTCTGCGTCGTCATCGTCTACAACAACGTCGGCGCTCGACTCCGCCGCATGGAAGGGAACCTCGAGGAAGCCTCGGCCGATCTCGGTGCCGACGGGCTTCAGACCTTCCGGTTCGTGACGTTCCCACTGATGCGCTCGGCGCTCCTCGCCGGTGGCCTCCTCGCGTTCGCGCTCAGCTTCGACGAGATCGTCGTGACGACGTTCACCGTCGGTGCCGGCTACAAGACGCTCCCGATCTGGTTCGCCGAGAACTTCGCCCGACCGAACGCCATCCCGGTCGTCAATGTCGTCGCGACCTTCGTCGTCTTCGTGTCGATCATCCCCGTGTACATCGCGCAACGACTCGTCGACAGTCCACTGACCGCTCGCGAGACTGCACCCTGATGGCCTCGCGGTCCCCGAACATCCTCCTGGTCATGGCCGATCAGCACCGCGCCGACGTGATGGGATGCGCGGGTGACGCGACCGTGCACACGCCTCATCTCGATCGACTCGCAGCCGAAGGCGTGCGCTTCGCCCGGACCAGCTGTCAGGGTCCGTTGTGCATGCCCGCGCGTGCGTCGTTCCTCACCGAGCGGTACGTGCGCGACCACGGCGTGTACACCAACTGGGCCGAGGTCGCGCCGGGCACCCCCACATACCTGCACGCACTCCGGGAGGCCGGCTACCACACCGTGCAGCTCGGCAAGGCCCACCTCACCCGCGACGACGTCGGCGATCCCCGTCACATCGACCTGCTCGCCGATCGCCTCGAGGAGCGAGGATTCGCCGAGGTGCTGGAGTCGGGCGACAAGTTCTCGATCGACCCACCGAACCGATACATCGACCACCTCCACTCGCGTGGCCTGTTCGACGCGTACGCGCAGCACATCGCCGATCGGAGCTACCAGGGGACCGAAGGCAAGGGGCGCGACGCGACGAAGCGGGTCCCGATGTGGGACGCAACTCCTTCACCGCTCCCACTCGACGATTACATCGACACCTGGAACGGCGCGATGGCCGCACGGTGGTTGGAGGACTACGACGGCGACAAGCCGTTCTTCGCGTTCGTCGGGTTCCCGGGACCCCACGACCCGTGGGATGCGCCGCAGGCCGCGATCGACGCGTTCGTCAATGGCGAGGTCACCATGCCGTCCTCGACCAAACGTCCAGAGCTCGGCGACACCGGTACCTACGGGAAGCTCCTCGGCGCGTTCCTCTCGCTCTCGGACACCGAGACGATGACCGACGCCGCGATCCAGGGCATGCGGCGCGCGTACGCCGCGAACGTGTCGGTGATCGACGACGCCCTCGGGCGCCTGCTCGGGATCCTCGAGGCTCGCGAGATGCTCGACGACACGTGGGTGATCTACACGAGCGACCACGGCGAGATGGGCGGGAACCACGGCCTCATGTCGAAGTGCGTGCTCTATGAGCCATCGGTACGAGTGCCGTTGCTCGTCCGCCCGCCCGGCGGCTGCGCACCGCGCGTCGTGACCGATCTCGTCGAACATCTCGACGTGCCGGCGAGCGTGCGAGCGATCGCCGGAGCACCGCCCGTACCCCACAGTGAGGGACGTTCCCTGCTCGGGTATGTGGAGGATGGGTCGGACCCCGACGCCCGGGAGGTGTCGG
>JANOWV010000096.1:0-5735 GCA_031418075.1 Actinomycetes bacterium | reverse complement strand
GTCGGGCTCGTCGTGACGGTGTCCGTCGTGACGTCGAGCACCCGGGCGGTGTGCTGGAGTCGTTCGAGGAAGCGTCCGGCCCAGTAGAGGTCCTCGGCGAGTCGGGCCAGCATCAGCCACCCACCTCGTCCATGAGCACCCAGGTGTCCTTGGACCCGCCACCCTGGGAGGAGTTGACGATGAGCGAGCCTTCCTGCAAGGCGACGCGGGTGAGCCCCCCGGGCACGACGTCGATCTCGTCACCGCGGGTGAGGACGAAGGGACGCAGGTCGATGTGGCGGGGGGCCGGTCGACCATCGATGAGTGTGGGGTGGCGCGACAGCTGCACGACCTCCTGGGCGATCCAATTCCGGGGATCGGCCTCGATCTTCGCTCGCAGGTCGGCGAGCTCCTCGTCGGTGGCGCTCGGTCCGATCGTCACGCCGTACCCGCCGGCACCGCTCACCGGTTTGCACACGAGCTCGTCGAGTCGGCCGAGCACCTCGGCGCGTTGGTCCGGGTTCCACAAGAGGTAGGTCGGCACGCTCTCGAGGAGCGGCTCTTCGCCGAGGTAGTAGCGGATGAGGTCGGGAACGAACGCGTAGACGAGCTTGTCGTCGGCGATCCCGTTCCCGATCGCGTTCGCGAGCGCGACGCTGCCGGCGCGCACTGCGGCGAGCAGACCGGCAACGCCGATGGTGGACTTCGAGTGGAAGCCGACCGGATCGAGGTACCGGTCGTCGAGTCGGCGATAGAGCACGTCGACGCGTTCGAGTCCGTTCGTCGTCCGCATGTAGACGACGTGGTCCTCGACGACGAGGTCGCGTCCCTCCACGAGCTCGACACCGAGCTGGCGTGCCGCGAACACGTGCTCGAAGTACGCCGAGTTGTAGGGCCCCGGCGTGAGGACGGCGATTCGGGGTCGCGACCCGCCCGTGGGTGCGATCGAGCGGAGCGCGCTCTGCAGGATGCTCCCGTATTGGTCGACCCGGCGGATCTTGTGTGCACCCATGACGCGGGGGAGCAGCCGACTCGTCGCGCCGCGGTTCTCCAAGACGTACGAGATCCCACTCGGGTTTCGCACGTTGTCCTCGAGGACGCGGTAGGTGCCCTCGCCGTCGCGCACGAGGTCGATGCCCGCGACGACGCATCGCGCGCCGTGGGGGACATGGATGCCCATCGCCTCGCGGGAGAACCCGTCCGAGGATGTGACGACGTGGCGCGGGATGACCCCGTCGCGGATCGCGGCTTGTTCGCCGGCGTAGATGTCGTCGAGGAACTTGTTCAGGGTGCTGACCCGCTGCTTCAGTCCGGCCTCGACCTGCGTCCACTCGTCAGCGGGGATGATGCGCGGGAGCAGATCGGTGGGGAACGTGCGCTCGGTTCCCTCGTCGTCGCCGTAGACGGTGAACGTAATTCCCTTCGTGCGGAAGGAGGCGTCCCGCATCGCGGCCCGTCGCGACAGCTCCTCGAGTCCGACGCCTTCGATCTGGGAGACCAGTCGGCGGTAGTGCTCCCGCGGCACGCCCGGGGCACGGAAGACCTCGTCGAAGTCGGTCCCCGGGTCGTAGCCCTCGAAGACGGTTCCCGTCTCGGTGCTCCCCGTTCCCGCCATCGGCCGAGCCTGTCACGCGCCGGCGGCGCAGCGTGCCTCGGCGAACGGAGCGGCCTTCGTCGGCGCCGGATCATGCGCCTTTTGACTCGCGACGGTCACGCCTCGTCGAGCCGTCCACCCCGCCCGATCACCCAGGACGATGCGCTCGTGACGGGGGAGTCCTCGACGCGGGCATCGTCGACGAGGCGGTACTCGGAGCTCCACTGGTTGGGGGTGACGTCGTGGCGAACCCATCCGGTGCGCGTCGACTCGGACCAACGCAGGTGAGGGCTGTTCTCGTGGATCGCCGGCTCGATGCTCACGAGTGCCGAGCTCGGCACCGACGAGATGCCCGGTCCGACCATCTCGACACCGAGGATCTCCGAGGATGGGTCGTCGAGGTCCTTGGCGAGCGTCCCCACCCAGCTCGAGTGGACGTCGCCGGTCAGCACGACGTTGTCGGCGACCCCGGGCGCCGCCATGGCGGCGAACATGCGGTCGCGGGCGACCGGGTACCCGTCCCACTGGTCGAGGTTCCACACCTGGTTGCCGGGCGCGAACCGCCACTGCTGCATCACGACCTGGTTGGCAAGGATGTTCCAGCGCCGTTCGCCCCGGAGGCCTGTGGCGATCCATCGTTCCTGCTGGGCGCCGAGCACGGTGGTCTCCGGGTCGAAGGCAACGTCGCAGCGCGGCCCGATGTCGTTCGTCCCGCACGTCTGGTCGGTGCGGTACTGCCGGCTGTCGAGCACGTGGAGCGTCGCGAGCCGTCCGAGTGGGACACGGCGGAAGATCGGGTAGTCGGGGCCGCCGGGGGCGGGGAGGCGCACCGGTTGGTGCTCCCACCATGCGCGGTACGCGTCGGCTCGGCGGGCCAGGAACGACGTGGTGTCGGGTGTCGGGCTCCCGGGTTGGGGGAACTCGCCGGTGTAGTTGTTCTCGACCTCGTGGTCGTCCCAGGTGAGCACGAACGGCGCGACCGCGTGTGCGGCCTGGAGGTGCGCGTCACCCTTGTAGAGCGCGTAGCGGTTCCGGTAGTCGTCGAGCGAGACCACGATGGGTACGGCGGGGTCGCGCACCGGACCGCCCGAGGACTCGTAGATGTAGTCGCCGACGTGCACGACAAGGTCGAGGTCGTGCTCGGCCAGGTCTGCGTACGCGGTGTAGTAGCCGCTGTCGTACCGCTGGCACGACACATGAGCGATGCGGAGCTTCTTCGCGAGCGCGTCCGACGCCGGGGCGGTGCGGGTACGCGCGATGGCGGTCTCGTTGTCGCCGACTACGAACCGGTACCAGTACGGACGGGCGGGTTCGAGGCCGCGCACGTCGACGTGCACGGAGTGCGCGTGCTCCGGTCGCGCGGTCGCCGTGCCGGATCGCACGATGGTGCGCATCCGTTCGTCGCTCGCGACCTGCCACCGCACCTTCACCGCCTTCGCCGGCATCCCACCACCAGCAAGGGGGTCAGGCGCGAGTCGCGTCCAGAGGATCACCCCGTCCGGGAGCGGGTCGCCCGACGCCGCGCCGAGCGTGAACGGATCCGCGGTCGTCGACTGGATCGACCCGACCGGACCGAAGTGCAGTCTCGGGAGCGCAGTCGCGGCGACGGTCGACGCGAGCGCGCCGCCGAGGAACGTCCGTCGTGAGATCGCCCCGGTGGTCGTGTCACGCTCCATCGTGTGCCTCCCCGGCCGTGCGGCGCCCTCGACCGCCGCGGTTGGCCGCAACCTACTTGTCGTCGGCTGGATGCTCGTCGCCTTCCTGCTGGTGTTGGCACGGCGCTGCATCGGTGTCATTGGGTCCCCCGAGCGCGAGCAACGCGAGCGGTGGGAACAACACCACGGTCAAGAGTCCGGCGACGACGATCGCGGCGGCGGTGTCGGAGTCGATCGTGCCGAGCTCGAGTCCGATGCGTGCGGCGACGACCGGGACCGAGAGGGTCGTCGCCTGGAGGAGTCCGACCGCGAGGGTCTCGCGGCGTCGCAGACCGCGGTAGAGGAACGCGGGTACACCGCGGACGACGAGGAACGCGGCCAGGAGGATCGGGACGAGGACGAGTGCGCTCGGCGCCGCGAACAGGGCTCCCATGTCGAGCTGGATCCCGGTCGTGACGAAGAACGCCGGGATGAGGAACCCGTACCCGATCGCGTCCAGCTTCGATCGGAGCCGGGCGTGGGTCAGGCGCTCGTCGGGATCCGTCACGCGCAGCAGGGCGCCGGCCACGAAGGCACCGAGCACGGCCTCGAAGCCGAGATCGGTCGACAGTGCGACGAACACGGCCATCACGAGCATCGCGACGCGGACCCCGAGCTGCGCGGACGTCTCTTCCTGTCGGAGCAGGGTGGCGGCGAACCGCGGTGAGCGCTGCACCCGGGTGAACGCGAGCGCCACGGCCACGACGAGGATCGCGAACGCGACGAGCAGGAAGATCTGGGACTCGATCGCCGAGCCGCCCTCGGAGTAGAAGAGCGCCAGCGCGAGGACCGCGCCGAACTCGCCGACCGAGCTGGCCGCGAGCGCGAGCTGTCCAAACGGGCTGAACGACGAGCCGGCGTCGCGCAGCACAGGGACGACGAGTCCGAGCGACGTCGACGCCAGCGCGACGGCGATGAACAGCCCCTGGTTGTCGTCGTCGACGAAGGTGACGACCGTGCCCGCCCCGAGCGCCAGCACTGCCGAGCACCCGTACGCCAGCGCGATCCGGGGTCCCTGGGCCCGAACGGAGGAGAGGTCCAGCTCGAGTCCTCCGAGGAACAACAGGAACGAGAGACCGATCAGCGACAGCACCTCGAGTGGGAGTCCGACCTCGACCCACCCGAGGACCGCGGGACCCACGAGGACCCCGAGCAGGATCTCGAGCACGACGGCCGGAACCCGGAGCCGCGGCGCGAGCGAGACGAGCAGCGGCGCGACGAGTGCGATGGCGGCCACCGCGGCAATCGAGGAGAACGAGAGGTCCTGCACTGCGCCCGTCTACCAGAAGGTGGGTCCCGCAACCAGCAGGGGGGCGGCCCGTCGACACGGGCGTGACGCCGCTCCGGACCGGTTCCTATGATGGGGTAGGGAGGTCGGAGTTGGAGCGAGGCAAGCACGCGCATCGAGTGCCCAGTGCGGCACCGGACCCGTACGCGGCCTTCGGGACGTCGTCGTGGCGGTCTCGGGTCCCGCGGTGGCTCGCGCGATTCCTCTTCGAGCCGCCCGACGTCATCCGCACCCGCCGCAGCTAGCCAGCCGCGGCGCCGATTCGCGCGAGCAGCTCGTCGTCGATGCGCTCGAGGACCTCGAGCGCCCCGAGGTTGTCGCGCACCTGCTCGACCTTGCTCGCGCCGGTGATCACCGTCGACACGCGAGGGTTCGCAGCGCACCACGCGAGCGCGAGCTGCGCGAGCGTGCATCCGAGCTCATCGGCAATCGTGCCGAGTGCTCGAACCTTGTCGTTCTTGGCCGGGTCGCGCATCGCATCCCCGAGCCACTCGTAGCCGGGGAGCGCGGCGCGACTGTCGTCGGGGATGCCGTCGAGGTACTTGCCGGTGAGGAGGCCTGACGCCAACGGGCTCCAGATCGTGAGACCCAATCCGATGTCGTCGTAGAGCCGCGCGTACTCGCGCTCGACCCGTCTGCGCTCGAACAGGTTGTACTGCGGCTGCTCCATGACCGGCTTGTGGAGATGGTGACGTTCCGCGATGTCCCAGGCGGCCCGGATCTCGTCGGCCGTCCACTCAGACGTCCCCCAGTAGTGCGCCTTGCCACTCGCGACGATGTCGGACATCGCCCACACCGTCTCCTCGATCGGAGTCTCGGGATCGGCGCGGTGGCAGAAGAGCAGGTCGACGAAGTCGAGGCCGAGTCGCTCCAGCGAGCTGTCGATGGCCTGGAGCAGGTACTTGCGATTCAACGTGTTGCGCATGTTCACGCCGTCGTGGAGACCCCAGAAGACCTTCGTCGAGATCGTGTAGCTCCACCGGGGCCACCCGAGCTGGGCGATCGCGTCGCCCATGATCTGCTCGGACTCGCCGCCGGCGTACGCCTCGGCGTTGTCGAAGAAGTTCATCCCGCCGTCGTACGCGGTCTCCAGGTGAGCGTGCTGTCGTTCGGGTCGTGGGTGTCGTTCGGCACCCAGCTCGATCGCGACCGCGCGCTCGAGTGCATGCAGGCCGCGTAC
>JANOWV010000095.1:0-5080 GCA_031418075.1 Actinomycetes bacterium | reverse complement strand
GCCTCGGGCTTCGGTCTCGCTGTTGCCGACCGGTGCGCCGCGCACGGCTACACCGTCGCGATCCTCGACCGCGAAGCCGACCGCGTCGAAGCCGAAGCGTCGGCACTCGCCGCCACCTACGGCGTCGACGCGATCGGGCTGGCGGTCGACGTTGCCGACGACGCGCAGATCACGGCCGCCGGGGACGCGGTCGCGGATCGGTGGGGACGAACCGATCTGATGATCTCCAACGTCGGTGTCCAGCTCTTCGGCGCCGTCGACCGCCTCAGCGACGAGGAGTGGCGGTGGGTGCTCGACGTCAACGTCGTTGGATCTGCCCGCGTGGCCCGCTGCTTCCTCCCGCTCCTGCGCCGAGCACCGCACGGGCGCCTCGCGTTCACCACGTCATCTTCGGTGCTCGACCCCGCGAGCAACATGGCCGCCTATCAGGCCAGCAAGTTCGCCGTCTGGGGACTCGCCGAAACCCTCCGCCTCGAGCTCGCCGACGACGGCATCAGCGTCACCGTCATCCTCCCCTCGGGGATGATCACCCGCCACCTCGAGACCAGCAGCGATGCCCAGCCCGAGCACCTCCGCCGCCCCATCGGCGAAGACGCCGACCTTGCCGCCATGCTCGCCAGCAACCCAGGTATGGCCGAGCACGTCGCCACTCCCGAAGACGCCGCCCGCCGCGTGCTCGATGCCATCCATGCCGGCGATCCGTACGTCATCACCCACGGTGATCTCCGCGCTGCCATCGAAAGTCGCACCGCGCTCCTCCGCGAGGCTGCCGCCGCGGCCGTCGCCCCGTAGGCGCCGACGCACGGCATCAACCGGGAAGTGGGTACCGTGCCTCCGATGGATGCAGCACTCTTCGTCGACGACTTGGTCGAGCTCTTC
The DNA here is from genome assembly GCA_031418075.1 of Actinomycetes bacterium. GTDB lineage: Bacteria > Actinomycetota > Acidimicrobiia > IMCC26256 > PALSA-555 > DASUAO01. The sequence goes on along the minus strand of JANOWV010000095.1, from coordinate 4,201 downwards.
GACCTCGAGGTGCTCGACACGAACCTGTTCCGCGGTCGCCACGGACCCGACGCGAAGATCCGGACCACGCTCTATGGCGGACAGGTCGCGGCGCAGGCCCTGCGCGCCGCGGCGGCCACGGTTCCGCCGGAGCGGGTGGCGCACTCACTGCACGGCTACTTCCTCCGGCCCGGCTTGGTCGATCGGCCGGTGATCTTCGAGGTCGACCGCGATCGCGACGGCGGCTCGTTCTCGGCCCGACACGTGCGGGCGATCCAGGCCGGCGAGGTGATCTTCTCGATGTTGGCGTCGTTCCACGTTCCCGCCGAGGGCGCGACGTTCGACGAGGTGCCCCGAGGTGACCGACCCGACCCCGAAGGACTCTCGGCGCGGCACCCGGCGATGTTCGTCGACGCACGTGAGGTCACGAGGACGCGCATCGAGGGTGAGCGGGCGGTCTTCTCGGACTGCCTCTGGGTCCGTACCGTGCATCCGCTTCCGGACGATCCGGTGATCCACGCCTGCGTGCTGACCTACATCTCCGACTTCGGTTCCGGGTTCGGCCAGGTCGACGTCCCCGGGATCGCCCCCGGCGGACCGAGCATCGACCACAGCATCTGGTTCCACGAGCCGATCCGGGCCGACGAATGGATGCTCCTCGAGCTCCAGCCGTTGAAGGCGCGCAGCGACCGTGGCGTGTATCGCGGATCGATCAGCACTCAGGCGGGCACGCTCGCGCTGGTGCTCGCGCAGGAGATGCTGGTGCGCCCGCGGGAGATGTCGGACGACGAGCGCAGGCGTCTCACCGAGCTCACGGACTGAGCGGACGGTCGAGCGTCATGGTGATGCGATCGTTGGAGACCGACTACTTGGTCGTCGGCGCCGGCGCCATGGGGATGGCTTTCACCGACGCGCTGGTCGATCACGCCGACGTGCACGTCACGCTGGTTGACCGGCGCGACGTCGCCGGCGGGCATTGGCAGGATGCGTATCCGTTCGTCCAGCTCCATCAAGCGTCGTTGTTCTACGGGGTCGCGTCGACCGTGCTCGGTCGCGGGTCCGTGCAGGAAACCGGGCCCGAGGCGGGGCTGCAGGAACGAGCCCATCAATCGGAGATCCAGGCGTACTACGAAGACATCCTGCGTCGACGTTTCCTCGGCTCGGGTCGCGTCGAGTTCCTCGCGGGGAGCGAGTATCACTACGACGGCTCCGCGCATCTCGTGACGTCGCGGGTCTCGGGCGAGACGCGTGAGATCGGCGTACGCCGCAGGGTCGTCGACGCCACCTACCTGGCCCCGACGATCCCCGCGACAACGCCCGCACCGTTCGACATTGCCGACGACGTCCGAGTCATCGCTATCAACGACCTCGCCCGGCTCGCCGTAGCGCCGAGCAGCTACGTGATCGTCGGCTCCGGCAAGACGGCCACCGACGGGATCGTGTGGTTGTTGACCAACGGCGTGGCGCCAGATCGCATCGTCTGGGTCCGCCCGCGTGATCCATGGATGCTCAATCGCGCCGTTGTCCAGCCTGATCCGGCTGTTGCGCTCGGGCTGGCTGCGGACACGATGGCCGCGGCTGCCGATGCCTCGTCGCTCGACGATCTCTTCCTGCGCCTCGAAGCCGCCGGAGTGATGCTTCGAATCGACCGCGACGTCGTTCCCACGATGGCGAAGGCGCCAACGCTCGGTACTTGGGAGCTCGAGCTGCTCCGCACCGTCGAGCACGTCGTTCGCCTCGGACACATCAAGCAGGTGACTTCCCGGGAGATCGTCCTCGCCGACGGGTCAGTTCCCCTGGCGCCGGATTCGCTGGTCGTGCACTGCGCCGCTTCCGGACTGCAGTACCCGCCGCTGGTGCCCATCTGGGGCCCCGACAAGATCCGCCTGCAGACGATCCGGGCCGGCTTCCCGTGCTTCTGCGCGGCGCTGGCCGGCTACGTCGAAGCAACTCGCGACGACGACGGAGAGCGCAACCGGTTGTGCCCGCCCAACACCCTTCCCGACAACCCGGCCAACTGGGCTCGGATGCAAGTTCGTGGCACCCTTGCCACGCGCTCCTACGGCGCTGAGCCCGATATCGCCGACTGGGCGAATGCCTGCGCACTCAACCCCGCACGCATCGAACCGTCGCAACGAGACGAGCCTGCTGTGCAGGCGGCTGCCGCACGCCTCGCCGCCGTCGCCGAGCGCGGGCTCGTGCAGATGGCCGACCTCGCCCGCGAGCCGCTGTCGAACGTCAAAGAGGTGTGAACGTGACGCACATCGACAACAAGGACCGGGTGCGAGGCGCCATCCCGATCGTCCTCGTGCACGGTGGGGCGCACGGAGCTTGGTGCTGGGAGCCGATGCTTCCGTTCGTCGCGACGACGGTCCTGGCCATCGATCTGCCGCCGAAGTCGATCCGAGGCGTGCCCGCCCAGATCCCACCGCCCGGTGAGCTCGCGACGACCACACTCGACGACTTCGCTGCGTCCACGATCGCTGACATCGACGCGGTGGGGATCGACCGCTTCGTGCTCGTGGGGCACTCCATGGGTGGGTTGACCATCTGCGAGGTCGCGCGTCGCATCCCGGAACGCGTCGAGCGGTTGGTCTTCGTGTCGTGCATGGTCCCGGTGGAAGGGGGTCTGGTCGCCGATGCAATTCCGAGCTCTGTCGATGACGACGCGCGCGAGGCGCTCGCCGACGCAGCGGGCGACGACGAGATCGGTCTCGCGGAAGCGACGATCCGGCGCATGTTCTGCAACGACATGACCGAGGAGGAAACGCAGCTCGTGCTCGCGCACACCGGCGCCGAGGTCATGGCGGTCTTCGGTGAGCGCGTCTCCCGAACCGGTATCCCACCCGAGCTCCCGAAGATCTGGGTGCGCCTGCTGCGCGACCAGGCGCTCTCCCTCGCGGATCAGGACGCGGGGATCGCGGCGCTGCAAGCATCTCCCGGGGGCGAGATCGACGTCATCGATCTCGACGCCGGGCACGACGCGATGATCAGCGCGCCAGAAGAGCTCGGCGCCATCCTGAGCAAGCTCGCGAGGGAGTCAGTGGGTGCGGGGTAGCTGTTCGATCGCCGTGATCAGCACTTCACGGAGACGATGCACGTTCTCCTCGAAGAAGGCGAACACCGCTTCTTGGGTCACGGGTTCTACGTCCTGGTCGCTGGCGAGCCCGGCGTCGTAGTCGGTGACGAGCGCGATCCCCGCGAAGCGCAGACCCGCTTCTCGTGCGAGCACGGCCTCGGGATGCTGGGTCATGTTCACGACGTCCCAGCCGAAGGACTGGAACCACGATGACTCGGCGCGCGTGGAGAAGCGAGGCCCGTTGACGACCACGACCGTGCCTCGGTCATGCACCGACATTCCCTGTGCTCGCGCGACCTGGACGAGGAGCGCTCTGAGCTCCTCGTCATAGGGATCCGCGAACGACACGTGCTGGGGTCCATCGTCGAAATCATCGTGGAACGTCTCCGCACGGCCCGACGTGCGGTCGACGAGCTGGTCGACCACCACTAGGTCGCCCGGGCGAATGTGGGGCTGGAGAGAACCTGCGGCAAAGGGGGCGAACAACGCCGCCACACCGAGCTGGCGCATCGCGTCGACGTTCGCGCGGTAGTTGACGCGATGGGGCGGCAGCTCGTGGGCACGGCCATGCCGCGGAAGGAACGCAACTCGCATCCCGTCCACGGTGCTCAAGGTGATCGGAGCTGACGGCGGTCCCCACGGAGTGTCGACGACCACTTCGGTGGAGTCCTCGAGGAACGAAGAGAACCCCGAGCCACCGAAGACCCCGACGTCTGCCGTTCGAGGCCCGTCCGGCTCGGCCAGACGAGTCATGGCGCGCCTGATGCGATGGCGTCGCCGTCGGTGGTCTGGTTGCGCATGTGTCTCCCGTGGAGGCGGGGCGGTCTCGGGTAGCGCCGTGGAGGGTCCCTCGTGGGTCCGACCGGACCCGTTGGCTCACGCTCAGCGGATGTTCCGGCGGGCGTCGTCGCCGGGCGGGCGTCCCTCGACGAGGCCAAGGAGCGCTCGAGCCGGTATCTCGAGGGGTGCCGTCGTACGGGTGACGAGGAGGTCGACGTCGAGCCGGCCGTCCTGAACGCTCGGGCCGAACGGACTCCAGAACGCGCCGTCCGCGGTGATCGTCAGCTCGGGGTCGAGGTCGTCGACCCCCGCGTCGCGGCCCATGTCGTTGGCCGCGGCGCGACCTCGGTGCACGATCGGGCG
>JANOWV010000094.1:0-2417 GCA_031418075.1 Actinomycetes bacterium | reverse complement strand
TCCGTGATGCCCTCGCCCAAGCGGGGCTCCCGAGCGATCTGCTCACCATCGAGCTGACCGAGTCGGCCCTCCTCGAGCCCAACGCCGCACTCGACGACGTCGCGGAGCTCGGCGTAGGACTTTCCGTCGACGACTTCGGGGTCGGGTACTCGTCGCTGCGGAACCTCAGCCGACTGCCCGTGCACGCGGTGAAAGTCGACCAGAGCTTCGTCGCCGGGCTCGGGGTCCGTCCCGAGGACGAAGGGATCGTCGCCGGCGCGCTCTCCATCGCCCGGTCCTTGGGTCTCCATGCTGTCGCCGAAGGAGTCGAGACCGTCGCGCAGATGTCCGCCCTGCGTGCCCTCGGGTACGACTTCGCCCAGGGTTTCCTGATCGCGCATGCGATGCCGATCGAGGAGATCGGCCCGTGGCTCGGACAGTACGACCGCGAGGTGGTGACCGGCGTGGGTCCGAGCACCGCGGCGCTCGCCACATCGCTGCCACGCGCGCCGTGGGCGCGCTCCGAAGGTGCGGCGATGGGCGTTACGCCGGCGTCGGAAGGCTGGGATGCACCCGAGGTCCAGACCCTGCGGGCGCTGTTGCGGGTTGAGAACGCCGAAGACGCCGTCGGTGTCCTGATCGACGTCGTGCAAGCGTTGGGTGGCCGCACGATCCCTTCTCGGCTCGAGCACGAATGGGCATTCGGTCCGCCGATCAACCTGGGCGATGGCGAACCGATGCGCGTCGTCGCCGCACCCGGGACGACGGCTCGCCAGCGGCTCGAGGCAGCGCTTCCCGGGGCGATCGAAGACGCACGCGCTGCACTGGCCCGTATCGCGCGGCTGGATGGGTCGGGGCAGCAGGCGCTGGCCGATGTGCTCACAGGGCTGCGAAGTCCGTACGAGTTCGCGCGCCGGATGGTGCGAGCGCACGAGGGCGACACGATCGTGGTGATCGACATCGACCACCTGAAGCAGGTCAACGACGAGGCTGGCAAGGAGCAGGGCGATGCCGTGCTGCGTTCACTGTCCCGCCGGTTGCGTGAGCAAGCGCGGTCGGTCGACATCTGCGCCCGCACCGCAGACGATGAGTTCTCGGTGCTCATGCCGCGCACATCTGTTGCCGGTGCCACTGCGGCGCTCGCCCGCCTGCGGGGCGTCTGGCGGGAATGTCGCCCGTCCCCGCTCGGGTTCTCGAGTGGTATCGCCGCCGTGTCGGAGCTGGGTGGCGACGACGCCATGGGACGCGCGCGGGTGGCCCTCCTGGTCTCCAAGAACTCTGGCGGGAACCGCGACTCGGTCGCCCGCGACGAGGACCTGTCGCAGGTCGGCTGACTCGGCGCGCCGCTAGGGTGCGGCGCCATGGCGCACAACCGGAAGTTCCGCTTCGGCGTGATGGCCCCCGCCGCGGAGACCGCGCAGGCGTACCGCGAGACGGCCCAGCGTGCCGAAGCACTCGGGTACTCGACGCTGTACGTGCCCGACCACTTCGTCGACCATCCGTTCGGCCCGTTTCCCGCGATGGCGATGGCGGCAGAGGCCACCACGACGTTGCGGGTCGGGTCGCTCGTGCTCGGCAACGACTACCGCCATCCCGTCGTACTTGCCCGCGATGCGGCGACCCTCGACTTGCTCTCGGGTGGCCGGCTCGAGCTGGGCGTGGGCGCGGGGTGGATGACTGTGGACTACGAGAAGGCGGGGATGCAGCTCGACTCCCCTGGTGTCCGGATCGCCCGGCTCGCTGAGGCGCTCACGATCGTGAAGGGCCTCATGGCCGATGGTCCCTTCAGCTTCACCGGCGAGCACTATCGGATCACCGACCTGGAAGGGATGCCGAAGCCGGTGCAGCGGCCGCACCCTCCCATCGTCGTGGGCGGCGGCGGCAAGAAGGTCCTCTCCCTCGCGGCGCGGGAGGCCGACATCGTCGGGATCAACGCGAACCTCAAGGGCGGCAAGCCCGACGACCCGTCGAACGCGCCGTCGATGAACCCCACGAGCACCGACGAGAAGCTGGGATGGGTGCGTGACGCAGCCGGTGCCCGCTTCGACGACCTGGAGATCCAGGCGTTTGCCGGGTTCGTGCACTTCACCGACGACTCGGCGGGGCTCGCATCGGCGATGGCACCGGCGTTCGACGCGAAGCCCGAGGAGGTCCTCGACAGTCCCGTCGGGCTCGTCGGCACGGTCGAGGAGATGATCGAGACGCTGGAGCGTCGACGCGAACGCTGGCAGATGACGTACCACGTGATTGGCGACGACGTGATGGAGCAGTTCGCGCCCGTCGTGGCGCAACTCGCCGGGAACTGAGGGGCACAGATGGCCCACCCACGGAAGTTCCGGTTCGGGGTCACGGCGTGGAAAGCATCGTCGGCTGCTGAAGGCCGGGACTTCGTCCGCAAGGTGGAGGACTTCGGCTACTCGACGGTGTTCATGGCGGAC
>JANOWV010000093.1:0-2435 GCA_031418075.1 Actinomycetes bacterium | reverse complement strand
CGGCGGCTTCGCCGGCTACCTCCCGAACCCACTCCAGCTCGCCGGCTTCTGCCTCGATGCGATGGACACGGGGTGGGCTGCTCCCGCGCCCCTGCTCCTGCCGCTCCGACCCGCGCCCCTCGTGGCCGAGGAGGTCGCGTGGCTCGCAGCCCGATTCCCGGGGCGGGTGGGACTCGGCGTGGCCGCAGGTGCACTCGCCGCCGACTTCGAGCTGCTCGGCGTCCCGATGGACGGGCTGACCGCACGCTTCACCGAGGGCTTCGAGGTGGTCGCCGACGCGCTCTCCGGTCGCGATGCGCATGGTCTCGACGGCGACGCCGCGATCCGTGCGTGCCGCACACAACCGATCCCCGTCGTCAGCGCAGCCATGGGCCTCACCGCGGTGCGCCGCGCCGCGCGACTGGGGGCCGGGATCCTCCTGGACTCGCTCTCCACCGTCGAGCGCTGCCGGACGCTCACCGATGCGTACCGCGCCGCCGGCGGTGCTGCTCCGTGCGTGCTGATCCGGCGGGCATGGGTCGGCGCACCGTTCCGCGCGCACGTCGACGCGCAGGTGGACGTCTACCGGGGATACGCGTCTCCGGCGGCGCAGGACCATTGGGGTGCCGACGAGCTCATCGCCGACGTCGACCCGATGGCTGTGGCCGAGCGCCTCGCGACCACGGTCGACGCGGCCGGGGCCGACGCCCTCAACCTGCGCTTGCACGTCACTGGCATCGACCCCGAGTCGGCGCGCGCGCAGCTGGCCCTGCTCGGCGACGAGGTACTCGCGCCGCTGCGCAAGGCGCTGCAGTGACCCCGGACGATCGGCGCGGGGGGTGGCGGCTCATGCGCGAGGTGAGCATCACCAACAGGAAGTGGATCACCATCGGCGTCGTCGCGGCCCTGGCGTGGACCGCGGCGAAGATCTCCATCCCGCTCCTGGCACTGGAGGCCATCAAGCAGGGAGTGAGCCCCTACGACGGCCCGAAGCTGCTCCGGATCTGCCTCGCGATCCTGGCCGTGACCGTCGTGACCGGCGCGTGCACGTTCCTGCGCCGGTACTCCGCGTTCCAGATCTCGTTGCGCGCCGAGGCCGAGCTCCGACGCCGGCTCTTCGACCATCTCCAACGGCTGCACTTCGGGTATCACGACCGCGCCGAGATCGGTGAGCTCATGGCCCGCGTCAGCACCGACGCGAAGCAGGTGCAGATGCTGCTCGTGTTCATCCCGGTCGGTGGCGCCAACTTCGTGATGGTCATCGGTGTCGCGGTGGTGCTGTTCATCCTCAACAGCACCCTGGCGGCGTGGTCGCTCGTCGCACTCCCGTTCCTGGCAATCGCCGGGACCCGGTTCTCCCAGCGCGTCCACCCCGTCGCGAACGAGCTCCAGGAGTCGTTGGCGGAGGTCTCGCACGTCGTCGAGGAGAGCGTCTCGGGGATCCGGGTGGTCAAGGGCTTCGGTGCCGAGGACCAGCAGAGCGATCGACTCCGGGAGGCCGCCGCGAACGTGTACCGGCGCGGGATGGAGCTGGCCCGCCTCCGCGGTCGGTTCAACCCGCTCCTGGAGACCATCCCGATGCTCGGCCTGGTTGCCGTGCTCTTTGTCGGCGGCCGCCAGGTGATCGACGGCCACCTCTCGATCGCCGCGCTGATCGCCTTCAACTCCTATGTGCTCCTCCTCGTGTTCCCGTTGCGGATGACGAGCTTCCTGGTCGCCCAGCTCGCGCGCGCGTCGGCGTCGGCGACGCGGGTCCATGAGATCCTCGCGACCAAGACCGAAGTCTCCGACGCCCCCGGCGCGATCCCGCTTCCCGGTGGCGCGGGAGAGATCCGCTTCGAAGGCGTGACGTTCGGGTACCTCCCGGGCGTCCCGGTGCTCCGCGACCTCGACCTCGTGATCCGTCCCGGGGAGTCGGTCGCGATCGTCGGTCCCACGAGCTCGGGGAAGTCGACCGTGGCCCGTCTCGTCCCCCGCTTCTATGACGTGGAGGCGGGACGGGTGCTGATCGACGGCATCGACGTGCGCCACGTGGAGCTCGCGTCCCTGCGCGACGCCGTCTCGATGGTCTTCGAGGAGACGTTCCTGTTCTCCGACTCGGTGCGGGCCAACATCGCATTCGCGGACGAGGATGCTCCTGAGCACGCCATCGAGCGGGCAGCTCGGCTCGCGGGCTGTCAGGACTTCGTCGCCGCGCTACCCGACGGCTACGACACGCTCCTCGGCGAGCACGGCTACTCGCTGTCGGGCGGGCAGCGGCAGCGCGTCGCCATCGCACGCGCGATCGTCGCCGACCCGCGGATCCTGATCCTCGATGACGCGACGTCGTCAGTCGACCCCACCAAGGAGCACGAGATCCGCGACGCGCTCGATGAGGTGATGCGCGGCCGGACCACGATCATCATCGCCCACCGCCCCGCCACCATCGCCCTCGCCGATCGGGTCGTGCTGCTCGA
>JANOWV010000092.1:0-4543 GCA_031418075.1 Actinomycetes bacterium | reverse complement strand
GGTAGCGTCGGGGCATGGCTGACGACGACTACGTGATCCCCGAACCCGAACCGAAAGAGATCGACGAGAAGCTGGCGTTCGAGTTGCGCCACTTCTCCGAGCGAGCCGTGCTGAAGGGCCGGCCCTCGGGCGACGAGAAGTGCGTGAATTGCCGCTACTACCTCGAGAACACCGCGGAGATCTCGTACTGCTGGCACCCCGAGCTGCGCATCCTCGTGGGCGACGAGTGGTGGTGCCAGTGGTGGGAAGCCATCCCCGAGTAGGCCGGGTCGCGAGGCCCCAACCATTTGGCGTCGTTGGACCCGTCTCCACGACGGGTGCCCGACGCCAAACGGTTACGAGGATGCGAGCTCGGCGAGGAGCAGGGCTTCGCTGCGGATGAGTGACTTGAAGTCGCCGAGGTGGAGGCTCTCGTCCTCGCCGTGGATGCGACTGCCCGGGTCGCCGGGGCCGAGGAGGAGCGCGGGGACGCCGCCGAACGCCTCGGCGAACGGTCCGACGAACGGGATGCTGGCACCGATGCCCATCACGACCGGTGCGGTACCGAACCCCTCGGTGAGTGCACGGATGGCCGCGGCGAACGCGGGACCGTCGTGCGGGCACGACCATGCCGGCGCCTCTTCGCCGGGCTCGAACGTGCACTCGAGTCCCCACGGGACACGCGCCGCGAGGTGGGCGTGGAGGCACTCGACGAGACGGTGCGGGTCCTGGCCGGGCGCCACGCGGATGCTGATGCGCGCGCTCGCCATCGCGACGATCTGGTTCGACGACCCCTCGATCGGATGTGTGTCGATGCCGATGATGGTGAGCGCCGGCCGGTACCAGAGCCGCTCGAACAGCGAACGTTCGGGGTCGCCGACGAGCTCGACGCCCGTGCGCAGGCCCAGGTCGCGCCGGAGTCCGTCGGTCGGGTCGCGTAGCGCCGCGAGCTGGGCTCGCTGCTCGTCGGTGGGCGGCTCGATGTCGTCCCAGAAGTCGTCGATCGCCACGTCGCCGTGCTCGTCGACCAGCGTCGCGAGCATGCGGGCGAGTGCCATCGCGGGGTCGGGCGCGACGCCACCTGCGACACCCGAGTGCACCGGTCCGTCGAGGGCGCGCACGGTCACCGTGCCGCTCGCGAGGCCGCGCAACGACGTGGTGATACCCGGCGTGCCGACCGACCAGTTACCCGCATCGGCGAGCACGATCACGTCGGCGCGCAGCGCGTCGGTCTCCGCGGCGAGGAACGCGCCGAGGTGCGGTGAACCGATCTCCTCCTCGCCCTCGATCATCACCTTCACGTTGCAGGGGAGTGCACCTTCGGTGCGCAACCAGGCGCGTACCATCGCGCCGTGCGCCACTGCACCTGCCTTGTCGTCGGCGGCGCCGCGTCCGTAGAGGCGTCCGTCGCGTATCGCAGGCTCGAACGGATCTGATGTCCAGCGCTCGACGTATCCGGGCGGCTGCACGTCGTGGTGGGCATAGAGGAGGAGGGTGGGCGCGTCGTCACCCGCGTGGAGCCAGTCGGCGATGACGCACGGTGGCGCTCCGCCTGCCGTCGACTGGCGCACGTGTTCGAGGCCGCACCCCTCGAGATAGGCACCAACCGCGTCGGCGCTGGCCTGCACGTCGGAGGCATGGTCGGGCTCGGCGCCGATCGACGGGATGCGCACGAGATCGCAGAGTGCGGCGATCTCGGCGTCGAAGCCCTCCTCGACGGCGGCGAGGACCGCGTCGGTGCCGATGCCAGGCGAGGACGTTGCAGGCGAGGACGACAGTCCGCTCACCATCCGGTGAACTCTGCAGCGCGGCGCTCGGCGAAGCTCGCGAGTCCCTCGGCCGCGTCGTCGCTCGCCATCGCGATCTCCTGGGCCATGCGCTCGTCGCCGAACGCAGTGACGCGGTCCGATTCCAGCGCGCGGTTCACGAGCCACTTGGAGAGGCCGATCGCCGGTGTGGGGCCGGCGGCGAGTCGTTCCGCCCAGGCGCGTGCAGTGCCGGCGAGCTCGGCGGCAGGGACGACCCGGTTCACCAGCCCCATCGCGGCGGCGTCGGCGGCCGGGAGGTCGTCGCCGAAGAAGATGAGCTCCTTGGCCTTCTGCGGACCGACGAGTCGGGTGAGGAGGTAGGCGCCGCCGCCGTCGGGGATGATCCCGCGTCGCACGAACACCTCGATGAAGCGGGCCGTGTCGGCCGCGAGCACCAGGTCGGAAGCGAACGCAATGTGGGCGCCGATCCCGGCCGCGGTGCCGTTGACGGCCGCGATGACCGGCTTCTCGCAGACCTGGATCGCGGCGATGAGCCGCTGCGCTCCAACGCACGTACGTGCCACCGCGCCGGCCGGCCGCTCGGGCGCACCTTCGGGCTTCGGGAAGCGATCGGGGCGGTCGATCCGGAGGTCGGCACCGGTGCAGAACGCCCGCTCGCCGCTGGCCGTGAGGACGACGGCACGCACGCCAAGGTCGCCGCTGGCATCGTCGAGGTGCTCGATGATCCCGTTGCGTTGGTCGGGGGTCAGCGCGTTCCCGGAATCGGGGCGATTCAGGGTGATCCAGGAGACGCCGTGCTCGACGCGGTGGAGGAGATCGCCCGTCGTGCGGTCGTTGGTCATGGAGCAGGAGCGTACCGGGCACCCCCGATCGCCCGTTTGCTTCGACCAAGTGACGATTTGGGGCCGTGGTGATGCCGGAGCGTCACTTGCTCGACGGGGCGGCCACCCGAGCCGTCAGAGCGACCAGACGCCCCGCTCGCGTGCGTGCGTCTCGAAGTCGTCGGCGAGCATCCACTCGACGCCGTTGCGCAAGGCGAGTGCGTGCAGCACCTCGAGCTCTTCGGTGTCGATCCCGCGGGTGGCCCGGACGGTGATCGGTGGGCGGAGCTTGCGGTGGATCCGCAGCACTCGGAAGGGGCGACTGCCGCTGAGGAGCATCGAGAGCGCGTTCTGGCGTCGGATCTCGACGTCGCTGATCGCGGTCACGTCACGCCATCCGAGCCAGTGGTGCTGCACCGACGTGTAGATCTCGAGACCCGCGTCGGAGAACGAGAACGACAGGTTCCAGACTGCGATGATCCGTGTCACCGCGAAGACGCCGAGCAGCGCGACCAGCGCGCTCGAGTACGGGGCCTCGACATCCTGGACGAAGAAGAAGACGAAGAGCCCGACGAAGGCCAGCATGATCAGCGACTGGCTGGCGACGGCCCAGCGGGCGGAGCCCGAGGTGATCCGACGCCGGATGTGTTGCCGACCTGCGGTGCTGTGGCCTTGCCCGATGCCCTGACCGACGCCCATGCGTGCTTCGACCACTGCCATCGGGTGTGTATCGGCATCGACGGACCGATCCTGAACCGGCGCGGCGAGGCTCCGATAACGTCCGCCCCGGCTGCGGTATCGGGGCCGGGAACCGGGCGCTCGCTCCGGTCGTGCGACAGGGGGACGGACACCGTGGGACGACTCGACGGCCGGGTGGCGATCGTGACCGGCGCGGGGCAGGGGATCGGCCGGGGCATCGCCAGGCGTTTCGCCCGCGAGGGCGCCGCGGTGCTGGTGGCCGAGGTGAACCCCGAGACGGGCGCCGCGGTCGAGCGCGAGATCGTCGAGGAGCTCGGCGGAAGGGCGAAGTTCGTGCCCACCGACGTGCTCGACGCCGACCAGATCACTGCCATGGTCGAGACCGCGGTCGCCGATCTCGGAGGCGCCGACATCCTCGTGAACAACGCCTACGTCGCCGCGGGGTTCAACCGGTTCGAGCGGAAGCCGGCGGAGGACCTGCTGCTCGCATTCGAGGGAGGACCGCTGCACACCTTCCGGGCGATGCAAGCGGTGTTTCCCCACATGCAGGCGAAGGGCTGGGGGCGAGTCATCAACTTCGTGTCGTTGAACGGGATCAACGCACACCAGTACTCGGTCGACTACAACGCCGCGAAGCTCGGCATCCAGGCGATCACCCGCACCGCGGCCCGAGAGTGGGCCAAGCACAACATCCTGGTGAACTGCATCGCGCCGGCCGCCGCGTCGCCCGCGTACGTTGCGTTCGCCGAGGCCGCGCCGGAGAACGCCAAGGAGATGCTGAAGGAGAACCCCATGGGTCGCATGGGGGATCCCGAGCACGACATCGGGGGTGTCGCCCTCTTCCTCGCGTCGGAGGACAGCGACTACATCACCGGGATGACGATGCTCGCCGACGGCGGTAGCCACATCAACGGGGTCCAGTGGGACCCTCCGATGCCGGACTGACGAGCGAAGCGGCGGGACCGATGGCCTACGAGCAGCTCCAGCACATTGACGTGGAGGTGCGCGCCGGCGTCGCCTGGGGGGTGATCGACCACCCACCGATCAACCTCTGGGACGACGCGTTCACCAAAGACCTCGTGGGACTGATCACTGGGTTCGGCGCGGACGATGCGTCCCGCGTGCTCGTGCTCACGAGTGCCGATCCCGACTTCTTCATCGCGCATGCCGACGTCGGGATGATCCTCGACATGGAGGCCGGCAACCAGGGAGCCGAGGGCACGCCTGCTCCGGTCAACCTCCTGTTGGATCTCCTCTCGCCACCGCAGAAGGTCT
>JANOWV010000091.1:0-2667 GCA_031418075.1 Actinomycetes bacterium | reverse complement strand
CGGTGAGGCCGAACGGCGTCACGCTCACCCAGACCGCCGCAGGCGCGCGCGTCGGTTCGAGCAGCAGGGACCCGGGGAACCCAGGGGTATCGATGACGACGTCGGCGTGCTCCAGCAACGTTTCGAGCGCGGGGTCGTCGGGCCCGGAGACGGTGACCGATCGCTTGCCGGCGGCCCAGGCCCGCCAGCGGGCGGGAAGCGCCCGCAGCGGATGGCCTTCCGGTGGCTCGGCGAGCACCACCTCGGCACCGAGATCGGCGAGCACCCGACCGGCGATCGCGCCCGGCTCTCCGGCGAGGTCCACGACCCGCACCCCGTCGAGCAATCCCTCGGTCACTCCTGCACTCCGTTCTTTTGCCTGACGTCGGCGTCAGCGTAATCTCGGCGTCTGGACGCACCACACGGCGTTCGTCCACACCGCAGAAGGGGATGACCATGTCCGGTCGCACGTCCGAGGCCGACCCCGTCGCCGACACGCGCATCGTCGATGCCGACTGCCACATCCTCGAGCCCCCCGACATCTGGGCGAACTGGCTCCCCGCGCAGTACCAGGACAAGGCGCCCCAGCTGGTGAAGGACCCTGCCGGCGGTGACGCATGGCTCACCGCCGTCGGTGGTCAGGCCGACCCGATCGGGCTCGTCTCGACTCCCGGGATGCCATTCGACGAGTTCCGCTGGTTCGGCGTCACCTACGAGGAGGCGCGGGAGGGTTGCTACAACGGCGCGGCCCGGCTCGCCGACATGGACATCGACGGTGTGCACGCCGAGGTGCTGTTCCCTCCCCAGCGCACCATGAGCCACTTCCTCGGTGACGACGACGAAGCGTTCGTGCTCGCAGGGGTCGAGGCCTACAACAACTTCCTCTTCGACGAGTTCTGCGCGCCCGACCCGTCCCGTCTGATCGGGCTCGCGCAGATGCCGTCGATCGGCATCGACACCGCGGTCGACGCGTTGCGCAAGGCGAAGGCGCGCGGCGCGAAGGGTGTCATCATCTCGAACTGGCCGTCCGGTGGCGACAGCCTCTCGGCCGACGACGACCCGTTCTGGGGTGCCGCCGTCGACGAAGGCATCCCGGTGTCCATCCACATCAACATCATCAGCCGCAAGCAGCGCGCGGCCGGTCGCAAGGCCGCTGTCGCCGGCGGGAATGCCCTGTACGACATGAGCAGTGAGGCCGCTCGCGCCAAGGCGATCGGCTCCATGAGCCACGTGTTCTCGATGACGGCAGGGTCGATGACCCAGATGCTGTTCAGCGGCGTGTTCGACCGCTTCCCCGAGCTGCAGATCTGTTGGATCGAGACCGGCGTGGGCTGGCTCCCGCACATGCTCGAGAGCATCGATGACCGGTACTGGCGGAACCGCTCGTGGGGTGAGCTCTCCATCAAGCATCCGCCATCGGAGTACTGGCACCGGAACAACGCGGCGTCGTTCATCACCGATCGTTCGGGGATCGCCCTTCGCCATGCCGTCGGCGTCGACAACATGATGTGGTCGAGCGACTACCCCCATCACGGCAACGACTGGCCCTACTCGCGCAAGGTCATCGCCGAGAGCATGGGGCACATCGACGGCGCCGAGCGGGCCAAGATCGTCGGCGGCAACGCCGCGCGCATCTGGCACCTCGACGCCTGACGTCGACCGCAGCGTCAGTCGGCGTCGTCGGGGACTGCGACGGTCCCACGCTCCATCGCGCCGAGCGTGAGTCGCTGGATCGTCCGGTGGTGGGTGTAGTCGACGATCCGACGGGTGACCGAGAAGAGGTCGGAGGCGTGGCTCGCCGCGGCCTCCTGGAACGCCTGGAGCTCCGAGGGTTCCCAGTCGAGTGCACCACCGCTCGAGAAGAGGTCGACGACCTGTCGCTGCGTGGCCTCGATCCCCTGTGCGTAGATGCGCCCGAGCTCGATGATGACGACCGTCGAGAGCCCGAGGTCACGCAGCTCGGCGAGGGCCCGCAGCAGCTCGAGGTCGTCGCCGTCGTAGGCGTCCCGGCCGAACTCCGCCGGGTCACGGAGCACGCCGGCCGCCCGGAGCCCTTCGGCGATGTCCGCATCGATCCCGGACCGTTCGAGGAGCTCGGCGAGGGTGTAGTCGCGGTCGCCGCCACCGCCGAAGATCCCGCCCACGAGCTCGCGGCGGTCCTCGGTGAGCAGGGCCCGGATCGCCGCGAGCGAGAACCGCCGGGACTGCAGGTCCTTGATCCGCTGGAGCCGCTCGAGGTGCTCGGGGCCGTATCGGTTGGTGCGGCCGCACCGCTCGGGCGCGGGAAGGAGTCCCTCACGCCGGTAGTAGCGGATCGTGTCGACGGTCAGGTCGGCGGCACGGGCCAGGTCGTCGATGCGCCAGCCTTCGGCGTCGCCTCCCATGCGGATGCAGCCTCTCGTCGCCCGGCTCCCCGGTTCCGGGGCCGGATCGGGGTGTTCGGGACCGAACGTGACGTCCGTCACCAAACTTGACAGTAGATACCCTACGAGTAGATACTCACAGTGTCAAGAGCGACCCCCGTTGCTCGCCATGATCCCGCCGATCGGCTCCGCGTCGACGGCAGAGAGAAGAGGTGCGAGATGAGCACCACGAAGTCCAGCAGCATCGAACGGGAGCGGGCACTGGCGTGGATCTCGCGTCAGCTCCGCTGGGAGCAGACCCTGCGTGACCTGCGCGGCGGCGAGA
>JANOWV010000090.1:0-9388 GCA_031418075.1 Actinomycetes bacterium | reverse complement strand
TCGGCGACGAAGCCGAGGCCTTCACGCCCTCCGCCACCGAGCCCGGGAAGGCCCTGGCCTCCACCGCCGAGCAGATCGGAACCGAACGGGCCCATGGCAGACCTCCCCCCAGCCCGACGAACACCGTCGGGACCCGATCACGGTACCCGGCGACGAACCCGTGTGCGCGATTACCCGTTGATGCGCGCGAGCTCGCCCGGGCCGCCCCGACGCTCACCCTGGGGCGCGAGCTTCGGGCCCTCCTCCAGGAGGCGCTCGACCGTCCAGCGCTCGCCGTCGTTGCTGATCTTCTCGGCGATCGAGTACGTCTGGTAGCGGGCGACGAGGTCCCCCTGCACGAAGAACGTCTCGCCCGTGAACGGGCACGCCTCGGCACCGAGGTAGGCGATCATCGGGGAGATGTTCTCGGGCGCCCACGCGTCGAACTGCGACGGGTCGTCGGGCGCCTTGACGAGATCCCCGAGGCCGGGCGTGGTCTCGGTGAGGCGGGTGCGCGCCATCGGGGTGATCGCGTTCGAGCGGACGCCGTAGTTGCCCAGCTCCATCGCGCAGATCGCCGAGAACGACGCGATGCCGGCCTTGGCTGCGCCGTAGTTGGTCTGCCCGACGTTGCCGAGCACCCCCGACGTCGACGACGTGTGGATGATCGAGCGGTCCTGCTTCTTGTCGGCCTTGGCCTGCTCGCGCCAGTAGCCGGCCGCGTGACGCGTCGGGCAGAAGTGACCCTTCAGGTGCACCGCGATCACGGAGTCCCAGTCGGCCTCGGACATGTTCACGAGCATCCCGTCGCGGAGGATGCCCGCGTTGTTCACGAGGATGTGCAGGTCGCCGTAGGTCTCGATGGCGAGGTCGATGAGTCGCTTCGCGCCGTCGAAGTCGGCGACGCTGTCGGTGTTGGCGACGGCCTCGCCACCCATGTCGTGGATCTCCTCGACGACCTGCTGCGCCGGGGACTTGTCGTCGCCCTCACCGTGGATATCGCCGCCGAGGTCGTTCACGACCACCTTCGCGCCCTGGGACGCGAAGTAGTGCGCATGCTCGCGGCCGATGCCGCGTCCCGCGCCGGTGATGATGGCGACGCGGCCGTCGAGGGTGCCCATGGTGGTTCCTTCCGCAACGAGATGAGCCGAGTAGAGCGAGGTGGTCGAACGGCGCCGATGCTACGCGCCTCGCCCGGATCGGGCCGAATGCGCGGTCGTCAACCGTGTGCATCCGGGGGAACCGGCTCTACAGGAACCGGCCTACAGGAAGAGCGTGACCTTCGACCCGCGCTTCACCTTCGTGCCCGGTGCAGGGTCCTGGGCCCGGACCTTCTTGCCGGGGCCGAAGTTCTGCACGTCGGCGCTCAGGCCGGCGTTCGCGAGCGTCTGGCTCGCGGACTCCACGGTGAGCCCGACGAGGGCCGGCACCGAGATCAGCTCGGGACCCTTGCTCACACGAACCGCGACCTGGGAGTCGCGGGGCGCCAACGTGCCGGCGGCCGGATCGGTGCCGAGCACGATCCCGACCTCGACCGAGTCACTGAACTCATCGCGGCGTACAGGGGCGAACCGGGCCGCCGAGAGAACAGCCGCGGCCGCGTCGTAGGACTTGCCGGTGACGGCCGGAACCTCGACGGGTGCCGGACCGTCGCTCACGATCAGCGAGACCGCCGACTCGCGGGGGGCTTGTCCCGGACTCGGGGGATCGGTGCCGAGCGCGATGTCGACCGCGACGGTCTCGTCGTGCTGGTGGACCACGTTGACGACGAATCCGACGGCTTCGAGCTGGGCTTGGGCCTCCGCGAGCGGGAGCCCTGCGATGACGGGGACGTCGACCGGCGGCGGGCCGCGCGACACCACCACGTTGAGGTCGTCACCCTCACCGAGGAACGCGCCGGGGCCCGGACGCTGCTCGATGACGAGGCCGAGTGGGTCGTCGGACGTGACGCGCTCGACAACCTGCATCAGCACCCCGGCATCCGTCGCGCGCGCGGCGGCGACCTCTTCCGAGAGTCCGACCAGGCTCGGGACTGCGACCGTCGCGCCTCCGGCTCCGACCGCCGCGACCGCCGCGGCGACCCCCGCGACTAACGCTGCGACCACCGCGACCCCGACGACCAGCGGGATCAGGCTCCGCCGGAACCGCACCCGCGGTGGCGCGGCCACCACGAGCGGCTGCGCGTCGTCGACCGGCACGGGGCGCGTCGACGCGTCCTGATCGAAGACGCGCGTCGCGAGATCTTTCGCCGACGGTGGCTGGCGGGTCGGCTCCACGTCATCGGCGGCCGCCTCGAACCCGGCGAGCGGCAGCGCACCGGGCGCGGGCAGGGTGCGCGCCGCCGCGGTGAGGTCTGCCCCCATGGCGGCGGCATCGGCGTAGCGATCCGATGGTTCGGGTCGTCCGGCGCGCTCCACGACCGGACCGAGGGGTCCGAGTGACTCGGGGGCGTCGATCCCCCGCTTGCTGCGCGCCGCGAGGGTGCCGACGGCCGTCTCGCCGACGACCGGCACCTCCCCGGTGCAGGCCTCCACGAGCACGATTGCCAGCGAGTAGAGGTCGGCGCGCGCGTCGAGCGGCCCTCCGTCCGCCTGCTCGGGCGCCGAGTAACGAGCGGTGCCGACGACCGTGCCTGCAGGCTCGGTCCACGACGCTTCGGCGAGCGCGCGTGCGAGGCCGAAGTCGCCCACCCGGACGATGCCGTGCTCATCGAAGAGCAGGTTGGCGGGCTTCACGTCGCGGTGCACGATCCCGCGGGCGTGTGCGTAGGCCAGCGCGGCGGCGACCTGGCGTCCGACGTGCGCGGCCTGCGCGGGACTCAGTCGGGGTCCCGCGTCGAGCAGGCTTCGCATCGAGCCGCCCTTGAGCAGCTCGAGGACCATGAACGGGACGCCGTCGTCCTCGCCCCAGTCGTAGACAGCCATGACGTGCGGGTGATGCAGCGAAGCAGCCATCTGCGCCTCGGCGCGGAAGCGACGCAGGAACCCCGCGTCGTCGGCGAGCCCCCCGTGCAGGACCTTCACCGCGACCCGCCGGCGCAGGCGGATGTCGTCGGCCAGGTAGACCCGCCCACTCGACCCCGAACCGATCGGCGCGAGCAGGCGGTACCGGCCCGCGAGGACCCGCCCGATGAGATCAGTGAGGGTGGAGTGGACCATGTTGGCAACCAGGGTACGGTCCGTCGGGCACCGTTCCGTGGCATGCGATGCCCCCCGGCCCCGGGACCATCGGTACCGTGTGACGATGTCCCCACCCCCCGAGCGGCCCCCCGAGCCGCCTCCCGCGCCGCCCGCTGCGGCGGCGTCCAAGCCTCCGCTCCTGCGCCACCCCTGGCGGGTCGCGATCGTCGCTGCGGTCGCCGTCGCGGTCCTGAACCTCGGGCTCATCCTGGTGAACGCGTCCGATACGTCGGACACGGCACGGGTGCTGCCGAACACGGTGGAATCGGTGTTCCCCGTGCCGGGCTCCATCGCCCGCCTCCAGGACACCATCGTCGTCGACCTGCGCGATGACCTCACCGGTGTGCTGCTGATCGACGGCGCGGAGGTGCCGGAAGACCAGACGGAGCGCGTGGTGCCCCTCGGCCAACTGAGCTTCCGCACCGGCAAGGACCGCGACCTCACGCGCTTCGAGCCCGGTGACCACGCCGTGACCGTCTTGTACTGGAAGCAGGGCAAGCGTCGGCCGGCCCAGCCGGGCAGCTACTCCTGGTCCTTCCGCGCCGGGGCCTGACGACCCGCTCCGCGCCGCAGGTCAGGGCTGGCGTCACGCAGACGCGGGTGGGCCGTGCTCCAGCAGCGCGGCGAAGCCGGCTTCGTCGAGGATCGGCACGCCCAGCGTCTCGGCCTTCGCGAGCTTCGACCCCGGGCTCGCGCCCACGACGACATAGCTCGTCTTCTTCGACACGCTCGACACCACCTTGCCGCCACGCGCCTCGATCGCCGCCTGGGCCTCGTCTCGTGACCAGCCGTCGAGCCCACCGGTGAGGACGAAGGTGCGCGTCGCGAGGGTGGGCTCGCCTTCGAGCACCTCGACCATCGGTGCGGTGAGGTCGACGCCGGCCCTCGCGATCTTCGCGATGACCTGACGGTTCCGTTTCACCGCGAAGAAGCGTTGGACGCTCTCGGCGATCACCGGCCCGACCCCGTCGATCGCGGTGAGCTCCTCGACGCTCGCGGCCTCGACCGCGTCCATCGAACCGAGCGACCGCGCCACTGCCTGCGCCGCGGTGGGTCCGAGATGGCGGACCCCCAGGCCCACGAGCACCTTCGCGAGACCGCGCGACTTCGACGCCTCGATGCCACTCACGAGGTTCTCGGCCGAGGTCTGCGCCATGCGCTCGAGCGGCAGGAGGGTGTCGACCGTGAGTGCGTAGACATCGCCGACGTCGTTGACGAGCCCGACATCCACGATCTGACGCACGCGCTCCTCTCCGAGCCCCTCGATGTCCATCGCAACGCGTCCGGCGAAGTAGACGATCCGCTGGACGCGCTGCTCGGGGCACTCCACGTTGACACAATGGTGATCGGACTCGTTGTCGAGCCGGACGAGTGGCGTCCCACACGCGGGGCAGTCCTTGGGGAACTTCCAGCGTCGCGCGCCCTTCTTGCGTTTGGCCATCACGGGACCCACCACTTCGGGGATCACGTCGCCGGCCTTGCGCACGATGACGACGTCGCCGGGACGCACGTCCTTGCGCGCGACCTCGTCCTCGTTGTGGAGCGTCGCGAGCGCGACGGTCGACCCGCCGACGAAGACGGGCTCGAGCCGTGCGAACGGCGTGGCCCGACCGGTGCGGCCGATGCTCACCATGATCCCGAGGAGATCCGTGGTCTTCTCCTCGGGCGGGAACTTGAAGGCGATCGCCCACCGGGGCGCGCGGCTCGTCGTACCCATCTCGTCGCGTTGCGCCAGGTCGTCGACCTTGATCACCGCGCCGTCGACCTCATAGCCCAACGAGTGGCGCGTCTCCTCGGCCCGTTCGCAGAACGCGGAGATCGCGTCGAGATCGACGAGTCGTTCGATGGTCGGGTTCACGGGGAGCCCGAGCGCACCCAACCACTCGAGCGTCTCGTGGTGCGACCGCAACCTCGGTCCGCCTTCCTGCACCCCGAGCTGGTACGCGAAGAAGTCGAGGTCGCGCGACGCCGTGACCCGGGAGTCCTTCTGGCGCAGGCTCCCGGCCGCGGCGTTGCGTGGGTTCGCGAAGAGGCGCTCCTCGGCTTCCCCCTGGCGCCGGTTCAGCTCCTCGAACGAGGCCAGCGGCATGAAGATCTCGCCGCGGACCTCGAGGCGAGATGGGACCGCATCACCCGACAGGTTCCGCGGGATCGACGCGATCGTCGCGACGTTGGGGGTGACGTCCTCACCCGTGACGCCGTCGCCACGGGTCGCGGCCCGCACGAGCCGCCCGTCCTCGTAGAGGAGCGAGATGGCGAGGCCGTCGAGTTTGGGCTCGCCGACGAACTCGATCGGCGGAGGGACGAGCTTCTCGATGCGCTCGTACCAGGCCCGCAGCTCGTCGCGATCGAAGGCGTTGTCGAGCGACAGCATCCGGGCGACGTGGGTGACCGCTGCGAACGTGGTCGTCGGCGCTCGGCCCGGAGCCTGGGTCGGGGAGTCGGGCGTCACGAGCTCCGGATGTGCCTCCTCGATGCTCCGGAGCTCGCGCATGAGCTCGTCGTACTCGGCGTCGGAGACTTCGGGGTCGTCGAGCGCGAAGTAGCGCTCGTTGTGGTGATCGATGAGCTCACGGAGCTCGGCCGCTCGCGTCGCCGGGTTGATGCTCACGCGCCCGTCGACGAGGTCGGTGCCGCGGTGGACGACGTCGTGGTGGGGGTCGGCACGGTGGCGAGGTCGTCGGTGAACACGAAGAGCACCAGAACGATCGCCGCGATCCCGATGACCACGCTGATCGCGAGCACGACGACCCGCTGCCAGCCGGTCCAGCCGGTCCAGCCGCTCTCCTCGGAGCCGTCGACGTCCGCCATGTGGTTGCGAAGTCTACGCGGCGGTCCGCGAGACTGGCCCCGTGCACCTCTGGCTGACACGCGCGGCGTGGCTGTTGCTCCCACTCGCCGTTGCGACGGCGATCGGCGACGTGAGCGTCGACTGGTCGACGAACCCCCGAGCGGTCGCGTTCGCGCTCGCGTGGTCTGCCTGGGGGGTCGGCCTCGTGGCACTCCTCGCGCCCCGGCCGACGGGCCTCACCGCGATCCGGACGATCTCGCCGGCCTTCGCAGTCGCGTCGATCGTGGCTGTCGTCTTCGGCGACGTCGGCACCCTGGCGGGGATCGGCGCCGTGGCCGCCACGGTCTTCGCGGCCGCCCTCGTGGCCCTACCGGCATGCGCACGCGCGGCCGCGGCCGGGATCGCGTACGGCGACGAGGTGCGCCAGCCGCTGCGGACGCCCCCCGGTCTCTACCTCGGTCCGATCCCGCTCGCGCGGGCGGTCGCGGTGGCGGGCGTCGCGGCAGGACCGTTGGTCCTCGCCGACGGTTCGATCGTGCTCGGGGCCGTCCTCCTCGCGGTCGGCTTCCCCGCCGCGTGGCTGGCCCTGCGATCGCTCCATACCGTCTCGGCGCGGTGGTTGATCCTCGTACCCGCCGGTGTCGTGGTACTCGACCCGATGACTCTCGCCGATCCGGTGCTGTTCGTTCGCCGGGCGATCCGCTCGATGCAGGGCATCGACGGCACCGCCGCCGTCCCGGACGGGACCGTCGACCTGCGCCTCGGCGCGAGTGCGGGGACCGTCGCCCTCACCACCGACGGCAGTGTCGACATCGTGCGGGTGCGCGGTCGGAAGCGCGACGGTGAGACGTTGCGACCGAACCGACTCCTCGTGGCGATCGCGGCCCCCTCCGCATTGCTCGACGAAGCCGCACGCCGTCGCGTCCCCGTCGTCGCCGCCGCCCTGAAGGCGAACACCCCCACGCCCTCGTGATGCGTCCCTCACCCGCTGAGGACGGGCCGAGGGCGCAAGGTCGGTGCGTTGACCGATCTCAGGCGGCGATGCCGCCGCCCACCAGCGCGTCACCGTCGTAGAGCGCCACGACCTGACCCGGTGCGACGCGAGGAACCGCGACGTCCAGCAGGACCGCGCTGTCGACGACCCGTCCGGGCACAGGGACGCCATGGGCCCGGGTCTGTACCGCGAGCACGGTGTGATCCGTGCGCGGGCTTCGGACCCACGTGAGATCCCGCACCGGGATCTGCTCGCGCAGCAGCTCGTCGCGGGTTCCGATGGTGACGGTCGCCGAGTCCGGGGCGACGTCGACGACGTACCGGGGTTCGCCGAGCGCGACGCCGAGCCCGCGGCGTTGGCCGATGGTGAAGTGCGACACACCTTCGTGGTGTGCGAGCACGGCCCCCGCCGTGTCCACGACGTCGCCGGGTCGCGCCGCGGTACGCGCGTCGACGAACGTCAGACGGTCCTCACGGCGCACGAAGCAGACGTCCATGCTCTCGGGCTTGTCGGCAGTCCGGAGTCCGAGCCGAGCCGCGTGGGCACGGACCTCCGCCTTGGTGAGCTCGCCGACCGGGAACCGGGTGCGCGCGAGCTCACGCTGACCGAGCATGTAGAGGACGTACGACTGGTCCTTCGCACCGTCGGCACCACGCAACAGGTCCCAGCCGCCACTCACATCGCCCCGCACTCGCGCGTGGTGACCGGTCGCGACCGTGGTGAAGCCGAGCTGCTCAGCGCGGCGCAGCAGCACCCCGAACTTGATCGCCCGGTTGCACTCGACGCACGGGTTCGGTGTCTGGCCGGACGCGTGGGCCGCGACGTACGGATCGACCACCGCGGCATCGAACTCGTCGGCGAGGTTGAACACGTAGTGCGGGATCCCGAGCTGCGCGGCAACGCGTCGGGCGTCCTCGACGTCGCCGACACTGCAGCATCCCGAGTCGGTGTCGCCACCCCAGAGACGCAAGGTCACCCCGGTGACGTCGTGCCCCTGCTCCACGAGCAGCGCGGCCGCGACCGAGGAGTCCACCCCTCCGCTCATCGCAACGAGCACCGCTGCACCCGCGTCGCTTCGGCCGGTCATGCTGCCGAGCGGGCACGGAGACCGCGTACTACCTCGGGGACGATCTCGAGTGCACCAGCGACATCGGCGTCGGTCGAGGCGAACCCGAGACTGAGACGGATCGAGGCGATCGCGTCGGCTCGGTCCATGCCCATCGCGGCAAGGACGTAGGACGGTTCGGTCGCTCCGGACGAGCACGACGACCCGGCCGCGGCGCAGACGCCGGCGCGGTCGAGCGCTACGAGCAGCGTCTCGGCCTCGATGCCGGGGATTCGGACATGGGCACTGCCCGCGACCTTGCGGCTTCGGTCGCCGTTGACGGCGATCCCCGGAATCGCAGCGTGGAGGCCGCCGAGCAGCCGATCGCGCAGCGCCGCGATGCGCGGGATCTCGTCGTCACGCTGCTCGACCGTGACCCGCAGTGCGGTGGCCATCGCGACGGCGCCGGCCACGTTGACAGTGCCGGCACGCAACCCGCGTTCCTGTCCCCCGCCCTCTAGGAGCGGCTGGAGTGCGATGCCGTCGCGCACGACCAGCGCGCCTGTGCCCTTGGGCCCCCCGAACTTGTGCGCGGAGATCGCCACGAGCCCGGCCGACGCGGTGATTGCAGCGACGTCGACCCAGGGGACCGCCTGGACGGCGTCGGTGTGCAGGACCGCGCCCGGCGCCCGCGCGCGGACGATCGATGAGGCTTCCGCGAGCGGTTGGACCGTCCCGACCTCGTTGTTCACCGCCATGAGTGAGACGACGACTGTGTCGTCGGTGAGCGCGTCCGCGAGCGCGTCGAGGTCGACGATCCCACCCGCGGTTGCCGGCACGCGCGTGACGCGGAATCCCTCCCCCTCGAGGCGATCGCACGCGGCGAGCACCGCCTTGTGCTCGAAGGCGCACGTCACGATGCCGAGGCCGTCGCCGCGCTGCCGGGCGACTCGAGCCACTCCCTCGATCGCCAGGTTGTCGGCCTCCGTGCCGCCTCCGGTGAACACGATCTCGCCCGGCGCGGCGCCGAGGGCCCATGCGACGGTCTCGCGCGCCTCTTCGAGCGCTGTCTTCGACACCCGAGCGGCCGCGTGCCCCCCCGAGGGGTTGGCGAACGCATCGCTGAGGTACGGGAGCATCGCCGCCACCGCTTCGGGCCGCATCGGCGTGCTCGCCGCGTGGTCGAGGTAGATCGAGGGGCGGTCGGGGCTCGTCACACCCGAAAGTCTACGAGCGCGCCCCAGGAGCCGGCCCACCGGTTGGTGGCCCGAGCGTCGGTCCTTCGACCTCTGGCGCGCGGGGCGGTACCAGCGATACTGAGGGGAGATGCATCCGGACTCGAACCGCCGTCGGCGAACGACCGCGACCGCGTTCGCGGTCGTCTTCTCCTTCGTCCTCGC
>JANOWV010000089.1:0-1865 GCA_031418075.1 Actinomycetes bacterium | reverse complement strand
CGGACATCCACGATCTCGATCCCCGTGCCGCGTTCGGGCATGTCTGCAGCCCCGAGGAGGTGGCCGACGTGGTCCAGTTCCTCGTCTCGGACGCCGGCCGCTACGTCAACGACCAGCGGATCGTCGTTGACGGTGGCACGTTCTGAGGATCGCCGACGACGCCGACGCCGGGACCGGACAGGCCGCGATCGTGGTCACATCCCGATCCAGCCGTGCTCGCGGACGTGTGCCATCGCAGCTTCGGCTGTGCGCGGACCGTAGGACGCAGGCCGTGATGGCAACGCGCTGCGCACCTCTTCGAGCTCACGGCGGGTGAAGGTGCACGGGGTGGCGATCGGGTCGACGCGGTACAGGTCGGCCGCGTTCATCCCGAGGATCTTGCGCTTGATGTCGTCGGTGAGCGCGGGGTAACCGAAACGCTCTTGGTACTCAGGGGTGATCTCGAACGCTCGGAACGCCTCGAGCTGCCCTTGGGGAGTTCCGTACCAGATCGAGTCCGTTCCCCACAGGATCCGCTCGGGCCCCACGGCCACGAGGAGCTTGCCGAGCACGTGCGCAGCCTCGTCGGGGTCGCGCATCGCTTGGAACCAGGTGGAGCCGAGCTCGGCGTAGACGTTGGCGCCGGGTTCGATGCCCGAGGTGGCCACTGAGGCGAGGAAGCGGTTGATGCCGCCGCCTGCGGGGTCGTAGGGACCTTCGCCAGGGCCCTCGTAACCGGAGTGGTACGCGACGAAGCGGAGGTCGGGGTTCGCGGCTGCGGCGGGTCCGATGTCGACCGGTGACGCCGCGGGGTCGTTCGCGGACAGTCCCTTGTGGACGCAGACCGTGTGCACGCCGCTGGTGCGGACCCGCTCGAGGAATGCCCGACCGACCTGCGGGGCGTCGGGATCGTGGTCGTCGAAGGACCAACCCGGTGCGGGGCGGTGTGTGTACACCTTCCAGGCCGCGATCGGGTAGCGCTCGACGAGGTCGTCCATCGCGTCGAGGCGCGCACCGAGCGGCCCGAGCTGGGGGATCGCCTGACCATGCATGAGCAGGCGGCCGTCTCCGCAGAGCGTGTCAGCGGCGCGCCGGGCCTCGTCCATCCGCGCGGGTGACAGCGGACCGTCGTCTCCCGTTGCCGGGATGGCGCTCACGACCGCGACGTTCGTGTCGCTGCGCAGGAACAGCTCCTCGAGGTACCGATCGATCGAGTAACAGAGACGCGGGTCGGACTCGCCGCACGACGACTGGAGGAACCCGGGGTCGGCGAACGGGGCGGCCGGGTCGAGGTCGAGGAAGTGCGTCTGCACGTCCATCACGAACTCGTCGCCACCGAGCGCATCGCGCGCGGCGTCCGGGTCGACGGTCGCGTCTTCGGGGACGTCGTAGCGCCCTCCCGAACGAGTCCCGCTCGGTCCACCTTGTCCCGACTCGTTGCTGCACGCGTCGAGTGCGACCAGCACAGCCGCGCTCGCCATCGCGGTGCGCAGGAACTCTCGACGAGGCATCGCCCGCCGCCGGGCCTGGCGGTCGATGATCTCGCGCGCCCGGCGGGCCGCTTCGGCGGCGAGTGGGCTCGCCGGCGCCGGCGCGGTCTCCCCGTTCGACACGGTCCCGAGATCGATCGGGAGGATCGGCTCCGTGTCGTCGCGGCGCGGCATGCCCGATGGTCGCACACGGGGGCGGTCATGGGGGTCGTACGCTGCGCACGTGGTCGAGTCCAGGGGGGTCGAGTCCAGGGGGGTCGAGGCCAGGGCGGGTGAGGCCAGGGCGGGTGAAGGGCGTCACGGGCGCCTGACTTTATGTATTGGCTTCTCTTGCCGTCAATTAATCTTTCCAGCTCACCGGGTTGGGTTGTCTGCCAATGAAAATTGACGGGTCCG
>JANOWV010000088.1:0-3674 GCA_031418075.1 Actinomycetes bacterium | reverse complement strand
CGTCGAGGACGGGACCACCGTCTGCGACTTCGATCCGGAGGAGCAGAAGCGCGCGATCTCGGTGTCGCTCGCGGTTGCACCCTTCGAGTGGGAGCAGCACAAGGTCAACCTCCTCGACACCCCGGGGTACGCCGACTTCGTCGGGGACGTGGCCGCCGGGTTGCGAGCAGCCGAGCTGGCGATCTTCGTCGTCTCCGCGGTCGAGGGTGTCGAGGTCCAGACCGAGGTGGCGTGGCGACTCGCCGAGGCACGCGGCATCCCACGGGCGATCTTCGTGAACAAGCTCGACCGCGAGCGGGCGTCGTTCGAGCGCACGCTCGACGACCTCAAGGCCCGCTTCGGCGCGGGCGTGGCACCACTCGAGCTCCCGATCGGCGTCGAGCACGAATTCCGTGGGGTCATCGACCTCCTGAGCGACACCGCGATCACCTACTCCGGCGACGGGCGAGGCGCGACCGGCCCCATCCCGGAAGCGATGGAGCACGAGGAGCATGCGGTGCACGACGCACTCGTCGAGGGCATCGTCGTCGCCGACGACGCACTGATGGAGCGCTACCTCGACGACGACACCATCTCCGTGGACGAGCTCGAAGGCGCGCTCGCGAAGGGAATCGCCGAGGCGACTGTCTTCCCGGTGCTCTGCGGTAGTGCGTCGGAACTCGTGGGGATCGACCGCCTCGCCCATTTCATGGTGCGGGAGGGCCCTCCGCCCGATGCAGGTGACGGCCCACCGGTCGCGTTCGTGTTCAAGACGATCGTCGATCCGTACATCGGTCGGGTCAACCTCTTCAAGGTCCTCCAGGGCACCGTGAAGGCCGACGTACATCTCACCAACGGTCGCACGATGACCGACGAACGGATCCACCAGCTCTCCACCATGCGCGGCAAGGACGCAGAGCACCTGAGCGAGGTCGGCCCCGGCGATCTCGGCGCGGTCGCCAAGCTCAGCGACACGTTCACCGGCGACGTCCTGGGTAGCCGAGGAGCCGACGTCGAGGTCGCACCGCTCGAACCCCCGGAGCCGACGTTGCCGGTCGCCATCCGGGCGAAGTCCAAAGGCGACGAGGACAAGCTTGCGACCGCGCTGCACCGCCTCCAGGACGAGGACCCCGCGATCCGGCTCGAACGCAACGACGAGACGCATCAGACACTGCTCTGGGGCATGGGTGAGACGCACCTCGGGATCGCGCTCGAGCGCATCCAGCGCAAGTTCGGGGTCGCGGTCGAGACCGATGCGGTGAAGGTCGCGTATCGCGAGACGATCACCGAGCCCGCCGAGGCCGAAGGCAAGTACAAGAAGCAGAGCGGGGGCCACGGCCAGTTCGGCGTGGCGTCAGTGCGGGTGGAGCCGCTCGAGCGCGGCGCCGGGTTCGAGTTCGTCGACAAGATCGTGGGCGGAGCAATCCCCCGCCAGTTCATCCCTGCCGTCGAGAAGGGCATCGCCGAGACGATGCAGACGGGAGGGATCTTCGGGTTCCCGGTCGTCGACGTGCAGGCCACTGCGTTCGACGGCAAGTACCACTCCGTCGACAGTTCTGAGATGAGCTTCAAGATGGCCGGATCGCTCGCGTTCCGCGAGGCCATGGCCAAGGCGTCGCCGATCCTGCTCGAACCCATCAGCGAGCTCGTGGTCCGCGCGCCCGAGGCGAGTCAGGGCGACCTCATGGGCGACCTCAACGCCAAGCGCGGTCGGATCCAGGGCACCAGCGCGCTCGGCAACGGGGAGGTCGAGATCGTGGCCTTCGTGCCCACATCGGAGGTGCTGCGCTATTCGGTCGACCTGCGCTCACGCACGGGCGGCCGTGGCACCTTCACGCTGGCGCACTCCCACTACGACCCGGTCCCGTCGCACCTCGCCGACACGATCGCCCGGGACGCCGGCCCGTCCTAGCCGGCCCGTCCTCGCCAGCCCGTCCTAGCCAGGCGGGACGGAGCTCGGGGACGAGTCAGGCACGGCTCCGGTCCCTGCGAGCCCGTACTTCGACCAGTCCTCCGGGTTCGGCTCGGTGTAGGAGCCGAGCACGGTCGCGTCGACAGCGTCGAGCTCGACGAGCCCCCGCTCGGAGGGCGGGTCGTCGGCGGAGTACAGCAACACACGCCACGACGGACGCGAGCGCAGCCCTCGCCACCCGAGCTGCGCCGATGCGTGGCCGACCGGGAACCCGGCGGTCCGGCTGGCGCCGGCGAGGGCCTCGGTCTGGTCGACGACGAGCGGCCATGCCGCGAGGAAGTGGTACGCGGCGACGGCGAGGAGCGCGCCGCCGACGACGACGAGCGCGGCGTTTCCGCTCAGCAGTCCTCCGAGCGCCGCGGCCCCGCCGACCACGGCGACGATCGTGCCCGCGATGCGCCGACGACGGATGTCCGGGAACAGGTAGGGCCCGACGAGGGCAGTGACGTCGAGCTCGGTGGGCAGCTCGTCGCCGACATCCCCATCAGTACCGCCGTCAGCTCCACCGTTGCGCGCCGTGGTCATGATGCGAGCCTACGAGTGCGCGTCGGTGGAAGGCCATGCGGCACGCAAGCGCTCCAGGGCCTTGGAGAGCGGCTCGGGCAGCACTCGGGACTCGGCGACGCTCGTCATGAAGTTCGTGTCGCCGACCCAGCGGGGCAGCACGTGGACGTGCAGGTGCCCGGGGATCCCCGCGCCCGCAGCGCGTCCGAGGTTCATCCCGACGTTCATCCCCTGCGGTGCGTATGCGGTGCGAATCGCAGTGGTTGCCTGCTGCGTCATCGTCATCACTTCGGCGGCCTCGTCGGCATCGAGGGCATCGAGCTCGCCCAGGTGTCGGATCGGCACCACCATCAGATGCCCCGAGGTGTAGGGGTACGCGTTCAGCACGGCATAGGCGTACTGACCACGCACGATCACGAGCGCTTCGTCAGGATCCGCGCTCGGCAGCGCACAGAAGAGGCAGCCCCGGTCCGAAGTGGCGTCGGGCTCTGTCGCATCGCCGAAGACGGCGTCGATGTACTCAGTGCGCCATCCGGCCCACAACCGCTCGAGCGCCACGGTCGAGGTCAGCCCGGGAGCGCGACGTCGGCAGCGAGCCGGTCCCGGAAGTCGTCGACCGAAACGCCGCGTTCAGGGTCGTCGGTCCCCCGCGCGTTCACGCCGACGGTGCCGACGGCGGCATCGTCATCGCCGACCACGAGCACATACGGAACCTTCTCGGTCTTCGCCCGCCGGACCCGCGCTCCGAGCGTGTCCGAGTGCGCCTCGTGCACCTCGACTCGGTATCCGTCGTCGCGGAGACGCTTCGCGACGTTCTCCGCGTACTCGTCGTGGCGGTCGGCGACGGAGAGGACTGCGACCTGCACGGGGGCCAGCCAAACGGGGAACGCGCCGGCATAGTGCTCGACCAGGATCCCGAAGAATCGTTCGATCGACCCGAACAGCGCCCGGTGGATGACGCACGGCCGCTCGCGCGTGTTCTCGGGGGTGATGTACTCGAGGTCGAACCGCGGTGGGAGCTGCAGGTCGACCTGGAGCGTCGAGAGCTGCCAGCGGCGACCGATCGCGTCGCGCACGTGGACGTCGATCTTCGGGGCGTAGAACGCGCCCTCGCCCTCGGCGACGACGTACGGGATCCCCGCGGTCTCGAGCGCGTGGCGGAGCGCGTCAGTGGCCCGGTCCCAGTCGGCGGGGTCACCGACGAACTTTTCGGGTCGGG
>JANOWV010000087.1:0-5760 GCA_031418075.1 Actinomycetes bacterium | reverse complement strand
GGCAGACGCGCCGGGTTTAGGTCCCGGTGCCCCTCGGGGTATGAGGGTTCGACTCCCTCCGCTCGCACCCCGGACGGCCGACCGCGGCCCGACGATCAGCGCTTCTTCTTGCGTCGCTTCGCGCCCGGCTTCTTGCGCCCGAACCGCTTCTTCCCCCCGCCTTCGAGCTCGGCGAGGATGTCGGGAGCCGCCGAGTTGATGATGTCCTCAGCGGCATCCAACAGGGCCGCGATGTCCTCACCCTCGGGCTCCCGGGTGGGCTCGTCGGCAGGGGCGTCGACCTTCCCGACCTGCCAGCCGACGTCGATCCGACGCAGCTCGAAGATCGCACAGTCTTCCGGGCACCGCCAGGGAGCCTCGGGGGCCAGGTCGAGCCGGCACTTGCGCACCACCTCTCCGGCCGCGTAGGTGCGGCTCTCGTAGTACCGGCAGTTGGTGCGCATGGCCACGCAGCATTCTGACCGATCCCGGGGGGCGATCGGCGCCGCCGGCCCCGGCGAAACTAGTGAGGACGCGCTACAGGTGCAGCCCTCCGCGTACCGAAACATTTGGGTGAGGCGCCAGCCGGTGCCACAGGGAACGTGCGCCATGCTCCGACGATCGGCACCACGAGCCACCTCGGATCCGGACACGAACCGCGACGCGCCCGGTTTCGCCCGCGCGATCCTCGAGCGCGGCAGCGAGGCGATGGTCGTCATCGACAATGAAGCCCACCTCTCCTGGGCGAACACCGCCGCCGAGGAGCTGCTCGGCTACGACGTCGGAACATTGCTCGGCCGGTGCATCCTCGACCTCGTCCACCCCGACGACCTCGGCCTGGCCCTCGAATCGTTCGGCACCACTACGAACACCGGCCCCGGCGTCAAGGACGGTGTCGAGGTTCGGGTCCTCGACTCCTCCGGAACGTGGCAGCGGGTGGCCGCCGTCGCGACCAACCTGCTCGGCGAACCCGAGGTCAGCGGCATCCTCCTGGTGCTGCGCCGCCTCGACGCACGGCCCGACACCGCCGACCGCCAGCGCGCCTGGGAGCGCCGCTTCGTCGCCGCCTTCGAGGACGCCCCCATGGGCCGCGCGATCGCCACGCGCGATGGACGCGTCGTCCGCGTCAACCGCGTGCTCGCCGAGCTCGTGCGCGCCCCCGAGGACCTGATCGGCATCACCCTGACCGAACTGCTGCCAGGGGCTCCCGAGCCCACCACGATCGGCGACACCGCCGTGCAGGCCGAGACCACATTCACGTCGCCGCAGCACGGTCACCGCCGGCTCGAGGTCACGGTGAGCCCGATGACCGACGGCGATCACGACGACGGGCACCTCAACGTCTTCGTCGACGACATCACCGAACTCCGAGCTGCCGAAGCTCGCTTGGGGTCCACGCAGGACGAATTCCGCGCCCTGATTGCCCACTCCTCCGACATCATCACGGTCCTCGAGCCCGACGGCTCGTGGCGCTCGTCGAGCGCGGCCGGTTCACGCCTGTTGGGGTACCCCACCGGGGTCGATCCCGAAGGCGGCATCTTCTCGCTGCTCAACCCCGACGACGTCGAGCCTGCACTCGCGGCGCTCCAGGAAGTGCTCGCGGGCACGCGTGGCCCCGAGAGCCCGATCGTGCTCCGCGTCCGCACGTACGATGGCGCCCGTTGGCTCCACCTGGAGACCATCGCGCGGAACCTCGTGGACCACCCCGCCGTGCGGGGGATCGTGCTCAACTCCCGCGACGTCACCGAGCGCGTCGCGGCCGAGGCCGAGCTCCACGAGTCCCAAGACCGGTTCCAGGCGCTCGTCCAGCACTCGCGCGACCTCATCGTCGTCCTCGACGACCAGGGCCGGATCGAGTACCTCAGCCCCGCCGCCAAGCGACTCCTCGACCTCGACCCCGACGAGATGCGCGGCGTCGAAGGCCTGACGCTGGTGCACCCCGACGATGCCGAGCTCGCCGCGACCCTGCTCCTCGAGATGCTCGCCGAGCCCGGCGCGACCCGCGAGATGCAGATGCGGCTGCGCCACCGCGACGGGTCATTCCGGACCGTCGACTCGATCGGCGAGAGCCGCCTCGACGACCCGGCCGTCCGAGGCATCGTCCTCAACATCCGCGACATCACCGACCGGGCCGAGACCGAGCGCGAGCTCAGGTCGGTGCAGGAGCGGTTCCGTTCCCTCGTCCAACACTCGAGCGACGTCATCACCGTCGTGGACCTCGACGCGACCATCACGTACGCGAGCCCGTCGATCGCACGGGTGCTCGGCTACGACCCCATGGAGGTCATCGGCACGAGCGCGCTCGATCTCATCCACCCCGAAGACCGCGATCTTGTCTTCGAGGCCTCGGCCAAGGCGATCGACGATGCCGCTCCCGCAAGCGTCGAGTACCGCACCCTCACGAAGTCGGGCGAGATCCGGGTGTTCGAGGCGATCACGACCGACCTGACCGGGGAGCCGTCGGTCGCGGGCTTCGTGACCAACGCCCGCGACGTGACCGAGCGACGCGCGGCAGAGCGCGAGGCCGCTCGACTGATCGAGGTGCTGGAGAAGAGCAACGAGGTCGTCGTCCTCTCTGAGCCCTCGGGCCGCCTCGTGTACGCGAACCCACGAGCGCAGGAGTTCCTGGGGCTCGGCGACGAGCACGACGTCGGCGAGCTCTCGAGCTTCGAGTCGCGTCAGCGCCTCCGCGAGGAGATCATGCCGCTGGTTCGTGCGCACGGGCTGTGGACCGGAGAGCTGACGCTTCGATCCGCCGAGGGCAACGACGTCCCGGTCATCGCGACACTGCAAGCCCACCGTGAGGACTCCGAGATCGTGCTGATCTCGACGCTCGCCCACGACATCACCGACCTCAAGCGCGCCCAGCACAGGCTCGAGTACGAGGCGACGCACGACGCGCTCACCGGACTCCCCAACCGGGCCATGTTCCTCGAGGTCGGTGAGCAGGCACTCGGTCGCGCACAACGACACGAGTCGACGACCGCCGTGCTGTTCCTCGACCTCGACGGCTTCAAGGAAGTGAACGACTCCCTCGGCCACGACGCCGGCGACCGGGCACTCATCGAGATCGGTCGAAACCTGCGGGTCAGCGTCCGTACCGGCGACCTTGTCGCCCGACTCGGTGGTGACGAGTTCTGCGTGCTGTGCGAGAACGTCGAGAGCCACGAGGAGATGCTCGACCTCGGTCAGCGCATCTGCAACACGATGGCACTCCCGATGTCGGTGTACGGCCGCGAGGTGAAGCTCGGCGCGAGCATCGGGGTGGCATTCGACACCGGGGGAACCGACAAGATCGGGAACCTGCTGCGGCAGGCCGATGTCGCGCTGTACCGGGCCAAGCGCGCCGGCGGCTACCGAGTCGAGCTCGCCGATCCCGCCGCGATCATGGCTCCAACCAGCCCTCGGTCTGCATCAGCAGATGCCGGCTGACCGCGAGACACCGGTCGAGGAGCTCGCACGCCACCGCATCGCCCTCGCGGATGCGGATCAACGACACCTTCTGGTGGGCCACCACCCGCAATGAGCGCTCGGGTGCGTCGGTCGCGTCGGGGATGGAGTCGATCGCGGACACGTCGAGCGGGAGGTCCGGACCGCCGATCCCGGCCAGCTCGGTCGCGACGAGCAAGAGATCCGGCGCGTGCGTCAGCGGCGGTAGCCCCCAGGTGAAGTTGAGCGGGAACGCGTACTCATCCGGCGGGTCTTCGCCCTCGGGGAGGATCATCACCATGTCCTCGAAGCCGAGCAGCACCCGCGGGTCGATCTCGAGCGACAGGTAGAGGTCGACGGGTCCCTCGCACCCCTCTTCGGGGTGCACGTCGACCTCCCAGGTCTGACGGAGGGAGTAGCTCTCGACGAAGTGCCGTTCGTCGTGGACGTGGAACCCGTGCTCGACCGCGTGGTCCTTCAGGTCGGCGACGAATCCGGCCACGTCGATGACGGCCACTCGTTCCTCCTCGTCCTTCCGACCGCGATTACGGGGTCGGATCGTCGGTCGCGGTCACTGCCAGGACACCGTCCACGAGGCTACGGAACGCGCGGCCGCGATGCGACAACGCGTGCTTCTCGTCGGCCGTCATCTCGGCGAACGTGCGCCCATCGCCCTCGTCGGGCACGAACACGGGGTCGTACCCGAACCCCGCACTTCCCGCGGGTGCCGTCGCGATCGTGCCCTCGACGGTGCCGATCGCGGCGACCTCGCGACCGTCGGGCCACCGGGCGATGGCAACGGTGGCAAACCGAGCCGTGCGGCGGACGGGGTCGACGTCGGCCAGCCGTTCGAGGAGGAGCCTCACGTTGTCGGCGTACGACGCGTGGGGGCCGGCGAAGCGACCGGAGCGGACACCTGGCGCACCGTGGAGGGCATCGACCTCGAGTCCCGTGTCGTCGGCCATCGCCGGCTCGCCGGTGGCGCGTGCGATCGCTTCGGCCTTCAGCCGGGCATTCTCCTCGAGGGTGGCGCCGGTCTCCTCGACATCGGGGATCGACGGGTCGCGCGGCTCGAGCAGGATCCCGGTCCCGATCACCACCTCGGCGATCTCGCGCGCCTTGTCGGGGTTCGCGGTGGCGAGCACGAAACGCGTCGCAGGTGCGGTCACGGCCGAGGCTCGGTCACCTGCTGCCAGTCAATCGAGCAGTCACGTCGAGTCGATCACTTCGCTCGGGGACTCGGAGGCTCCTCGAGCATCTGGCGCTGGAGGTCGAACAGCTCCGTGATGCCCGACTCCGCGAGCGCGAGCATGTCGTCGAGCTCACTGCGGCTGAAGGGCATCCCCTCGGCCGTGCCCTGCACTTCGATGAACCGCCCCGCGCCGGTCATCACGACGTTCATGTCGACCTCGGCGCCCGCATCCTCCGAGTAGTCGAGGTCGAGGCTCGGCGTGCCGCCCACGACACCGACGGAGATCGCTCCACACGCATCGGTGAGCGGGTGCGAGAGCAACGTGCCTTCGGCCATCAGTCGGGAGCATGCGTCGTGCAGGGCCAGGTACCCGCCGGTGATCGACGCAGTGCGGGTGCCGCCGTCGGCCTGGAGGACGTCGCAGTCGACGGTGATCTGCACCTCCCCCATCGTCTTGAGGTCGGTGACCGCGCGCAGCGACCGACCGATCAGCCGCTGGATCTCCTGGGTGCGACCCGACTGCTTGCCCTTGGCGGCCTCGCGGCCGACCCGCTCCGGCGACGAACCGGGCAGCATCGAGTACTCCGCGGTGACCCAGCCGCGACCGGTCCCGCGCATCCACGGCGGAACCCGCTCTTCGACCGATGCCGTGCACAGCACGCGGGTCCGTCCGCACTCGACCAGGACCGACCCGGCCGCGAACTCCGTGAAGTCGCGCGTGAACGCGATCTGGCGCAGCTCGTCGAATGCTCGGCCGTCGCGACGCGTACCCATCAACAATTCCTCATCTGAGCGTCCTCATCGGGAGTGGTGACTCCTGGCTCGTCGTTCGGGTCGGAGATCAGATCTGGGTGACGAGGTGCGGGGCGGCAAGAACCACCGACTCGCCGTAGGCGTCCGAGCCCTCCATGACCGCGCGGTGCCGGTCGAGACGCGGCCAGAGGTGCGTGAGCATCAGTCGTCGGGCGTTCGCGGCGCGGGCCATCTCGCCGGCTTCGCGCGCCGAGAGGTGGATCTCTGCCGGCTTCTCGCCGTGCAGGTAGGTCGCCTCGGACAGGACGAGATCGGCACCTGGGTCGAACGCGCTGACGTCCCAACCCGGTCCGGTGTCAGCGGTGTAGATCATCCGCTTGCCGGCGCTCGACAGCTCGACCGCGTAG
>JANOWV010000086.1:0-3126 GCA_031418075.1 Actinomycetes bacterium | reverse complement strand
TGAAGACCCGCGGGGTCGCGAAGGAGGAACGTGCGGCGCAGGTCGACGAGGCCGCGCGGGCGCTGGGGCTCGGCGAGCTCCTGGACCGCAAACCTTCGGAGCTCTCGGGCGGACAACGGCAACGGGTTGCGCTCGCCCGCGCGATCGTGCGCAAGCCACAGGCGTTCCTGATGGACGAGCCACTGTCGAACCTCGACGCGAAGCTGCGGGTGCAGACCCGCGCCGAGCTCATCGAGCTGCAACGCCGCCTCGCGGCCACCGTCATCTACGTCACCCACGACCAGGTCGAGGCGATGACGATGGGACAGCGCATCGCGATCATGGATCGCGGCGTCCTCCAGCAGGTCGATGCGCCGCAAGCCGTCTACGACAAGCCGGCGAACCTGTTCGTCGCGCGGTTCATCGGCAATCCCCCGATGAACACGATCGAAGGCGACCTCGTCGTCGACGGCGCCGATGCATCCGTGCGCGTCGGCGAGATGTTGATTCCGCTCCCCGCTGGCCTCGCCGCGGCCGCCACGCGGGACTCGCTCACGAAGGTCGTCTTCGGTGTGCGACCGGAACATCTGGACATCGCGCCCGATGGCATCGTGACCGCGACCATCACGGTCATCGAAGCGCTCGGCCACGAGCGCCACCTCGTCTGTCGACTCGACGACAGCCAGATGGTCATCGTTCGCCAGGCCGCCGATGTGGCACCACCGCGCGAGGGGGACACGATCCGGCTCACGGCCGAGCCCGACCAGATCCACCTCTTCGACGCCGCGACGGAACGGCGCGTCGACCCGTGACCGTTCCGGGCATTCCTGGCCACGGGGATCGCGCGACCGAAGGGCCGCAGCCCCCGAAGCGTCGGCGGACCTCGCGACGTCGGCGGGAGGCGCTGCTCGGGCTCGGGCTGATCCTCCCGGCCGTGTTGATCTTCGCGGTCTTCATCTTCTATCCGTTCCTCAAGAACTTCGACCTCGCGCTCTACAAGACGGCTCCCTTCCCGGGTCTTCCCGACACCTACGTCGGCTTCGATCAGATCCGCGACGTGCTCGGGAGCAGCGACTTCTGGAACAGCCTCTGGGTCACCGTGATGTTCGCGGTGCTCACGGTGCCGATCGGGCTGCTGCTCGGCCTCGGGCTCGCCGTCCTCGCGCACCAGAAGCTCAAGGGCATGGCCATCTACCGCACGATCTTCTCGTCGACGGTGGCAACGTCGGTCGCCGTCGCCGCGGTGATCTTCGGGACCCTGCTCAATCCGCAGGTCGGGCTGCTTCCGTGGCTGGGCGTCAACCCCAGGATCCCGTTCCTCGAAAACCCGAACACGATCCTCGGCGTGTTCCCGATCGCGCTCGTCGCGGTCGCGGTCGCCTCGATCTGGCAGAACCTCGGACTCAGCTTCATCCTGATGTCGTCGGGACTGCAGGCAGTGCCGGACGATCTGCTCGAGGCGGCCGAGGTCGACGGCGCCGGTGCGTGGTCGCGCTTTCGCAACGTGACGTTGCCGATGCTGTCGCCGACCATCTTCTTCGCCGTGATCGTGGGCGGCATCTTCGCGTTCCAGACCTTCGGGCAGATCGATCTGCTGACGAAGGGTGGCCCGGACAACAAGACGAACGTCCTCACCTACTCGATCGTGGCGCAGCTGCGCGACCAGAAGAACTCCGGCAAGGCAGCCGTGCTCGCAATCGCACTGTTCATCGTCACGCTGAGCCTCACGCTGTTCCAGCTGCGCTTCTTGGAGAAGCGGGTGAACTATGAGCGCTGACGTGATGGAGCGCGACGACCTCACGTCGCGCGAAGACGCCGCACGGCAGCGGCGGCGCCGGAAGGTCCTCGGGATGTTCGGGCGCTACACGCTGTTGAGTGTTCTCGCGTTCCTGGTGCTGTTCCCGATCTACATCACGGTCGTGAACTCGCTGCTGACGCCGACGCAGATCTCGTCCCGCCCGCCGACCCTGTTCCCGACGAGCCCGATCTGGGACACGTACTCACGCGCGTGGAGCGACGGGCACTTCGGCGACTACCTCAAGAACAGCTTCATCATGACGACGATCATCGTCGTCGCCCAGCTGACCACGTCGATCCTCGCTGCCTACGCGTTCGCGTTCCTCGAGTTCCCGTTCAAGCGGACGCTGTTCGTCGTGTTCCTCGCCACGCTGATGGTGCCGTTCGAGGTGACGATCATCACCAACCTCACGACGGTGGTGGACCTGGGGCTCTACGACACCTACGCGGGCCTCGCGATTCCGTTCCTGGCGACCGGATTCGGCGCGTTTCTCCTGCGCCAGTCGTTCCTGCAGCTGCCGCGCGACCTCAAAGACGCCGCTGCGCTCGACGGCTACGGGCACATGCGTTTTCTCACCCGCGTCGTGGTCCCGCTGTCGCGCCCTGCAGTCGCAGCGCTCGGGGTGTTTGCGTTCCTGGCCGCCTGGAACCAGTACTTGTGGCCGCTGCTCGTGACGAAGGACGACCGCTTGCGGACCGTCCAGATCGGCCTGAAGCAGCTGCGCAACACCAGCATCGACCAGATCAACGTCACCTTTGCCGGCGTCGTCATCGCGGTGCTTCCGCTCGCGATCCTGCTCCTACTCTTCCAGAAGCAGCTCGTCCGCGGCCTGACTGCCGGCGCTGTGAAGGGTTGATGTCACAATGTCCGTGAACGCCAGCATGCCTGTCCTAGAACCAGGAGTCACCATGACCGGTCACCGCAAGCGTCTCGTGTGCCTCGTCGCTGCCATCGCCGCCATGGCGATGCTGGCGCTGCCTACCGTCGGCGCTGGTGCGTCGGTACGCCGGCAGGGCGCGAACCAGAAGTGCAACCTCGGTGCGCTGAAGAAGGCTTCGGGCGTCACCGAGATCACGTTCTGGCACTCGATGGCCCGCGCCAACGAGGAAGCGTTGGTCCGACTCACCGACCAGTTCAACTCGTCGCAGTCGAAGGTGAAGGTCACGCTCGTCAATCAGACCAGCTACGTCGACACGGCCGAGAAGTACGTGGCCGGACTCTCGACGGGGGACCTCCCGGACCTCGTGCAGATCGAGGACACCGGACTCCAGCAGATGATCGACACACAGTCGATCCTTCCCGTCGAGTCCTGCATCAAGGCCGACAAGTTCAAGACCGACGACTTCGTG
>JANOWV010000085.1:0-6399 GCA_031418075.1 Actinomycetes bacterium | reverse complement strand
CGCAAGCGGGGTGAGAACCGGGCCGCCACGTCCCGGGGGATCCCGAGCTGCTGATTCTCCTGCTGGCGCACGTACCCGGCGCAGTAGTTCATCGCGATCCCGACCCGTCGCTCCTCGGTAGCGTTGGCGCCGCCGCCGTGCCAGAGGCTGCCGTGCCAGACCAGCACGCTGCCCCGGGGCATCTCGGCCGGGACGCTGTCGTACGGGGCGCCGTAGTCGGGGCTGTGGTCGGCGAGATGCGAACCGGGCACGATCCGAGTCGCACCGTTGGCATCGGTGAAGTCGGTCAGCGCCCACATCGTGTTGCACACCGTGGCCGGGTGCGGCTTCGGGAGCGGGATCAGCTGGTCGTCGGCGTGGATCGGCTGCGCGGTCTCGCCGGACAGGATCGCGATCGACGACAACGACGACACGAGGCAGCCGGAATCGAGCACCTGCTCCACGATCGGGAGGACACGCTCGCTCACCGGGATCGCCTCGAAGCGCGGACCGAACGCCAGCAGGTTGTACACACGGACTGTGCTCGATCCCTCGAAGCTGTTGTCGGCGGGTGTGATGTCGAACGTGCGCTCGAGCAGATCGAGGTCGCCGAGGAGTGCGTCGATCGCATCGTCGTCGAGGACCTGCTCGACGATCGTGTACCCGTCGCGCTCGATCGCGGTCACGTGTGCATCGAAATCGCCGGAGGCGTTGCTCACGGTTCGAGAGGCTACCGTCACCCCGATGGCCATCTATGCGCTCGGCGACGTGGAGCCGGACATCCACCCGGACGCCTTCGTGCACCCCGATGCCACGGTGATCGGCAACGTCACGATCGGCGCGGAGAGCTCGATCTGGCCGCAGGCCGTGCTGCGCGGCGACTACGGACGAATCGTGATCGGTGCTCGCACGTCGATCCAGGACGGCACGGTCGTGCACTGCACGCGGGAGCACCCGACGGTCGTCGGCGACGACTGCGTCGTTGGGCACCTTGCGCACCTGGAGTGCTGCACGGTCGAGGACGGCGCACTCGTAGGAACCAACTCGGTGGTGCTGCACCGGGCGATGGTCCGTTCGGGCGCGCTGGTCGGTGCGAGCGCGTTGGTCCCGAACGACATGGAGATCCCGTCGGGTGCGATGGCACTCGGGGTCCCCGCCAAGCTCCGACCCGACGCGGTTGCCCCCGGGATGATCACTGCACTCGCGCAGGGTTACGTCGAGAACGCGCGCCGCTTCCGTGCGGAGCTGCGTCGACTCGACTGACGCACAGCGTTTCTCGCACGCGGGTTGTGTCGGGTCGGTCGTCGCAGACCGGCGCGACGCTGGCGACGTGTCTCAGGCCGGGTCGTCTTCGGCCGGCTCGGATCGGCCCGGCTCGAACTCGTCGGGCTCGATGTAGATCACCCTGGCGTGGGGCACGGCGGTGCGAATTCTCGCCTCGAGCGCATCGATCCCCGCGTAGAGCTCCTTCGTCGTGCGCGCCCCGAGGTCCACCTTGGCCGCAACGAGCAACTCCTCGGGACCGAGGTGCTGGGTGCGGAGGTGGATGATGCGCTCGATGCTCGGATCGGCTTCGATCGCGGCGCGGATGGCGTCGTCGTCGGCGGGGAGTGCGGCCTCGCCGATGAGCAGGCTCTTCATCTCCACCATCAGCACGATGGCGATCACCCCGAGGAGGAGGCCGATCCCGATGCTGCCGATCGCGTCGAAGGTCGGATTGTCGGTGGCGACGGACAAGCCGACTCCGACCAACGCGAACACGAGCCCCGTGATCGCACCGATGTCCTCGAGCAGCACGACCGGCAGCTCGGGCAGACGCGCCGACCGGATGTATCCCCACCACGAGCGTGACCCCCGGGCCGGGCGGGCTTCCCGGACGGCCGTGCGCAGCGAAAAGCTCTCGAGGAGGATCGCGACCCCGAGGACCACGAACGCGATCGTGGGCGAGTCGAGCTGGTGGGGGTGGAGCAGCTTGTTGACGCCCTCATACAGGGCGAACATCGAACCGAGCGAGAAGAGCACCAGCGCCACGACGAACGACCAGAAGTAACGCTCGCGTCCGTAGCCGAACTGGTGCAGCTCGGTCGCGGCCTTCTCGGCTCGGCGACCGCCGAGGAAGAGCAGCCCTTGGTTGCCGGTGTCGGCGACCGAGTGGATGGCCTCGGCGAGCATCGACGCGGCGCCGGTGATGGCTAACGCGACGAACTTCGAGATCGCGATGCCGAGGTTCGCGAAGAACGCAGCTGCGATCGCCTTGCGGCTGCCCTCTTGCACCCGGCGCAGGCTACTGCGACGCCACGAGATCGATGGCGAACACGTCGTCGACGGCCACCTCGGCTGCACCGAGCGCGTCGAGGAGCCGGATGCGGCGTCCCCCCGGGGTGAGCCCGACGAGCACGCCGATCGTGACGTCGTGTCCGTCTGCGGCGAGGTAACGGATCGCGAAACGTCGACCCCGGCCGAGCCGGAGGCGCTCGTCCCAGCCGTAACGAAGGCGACCATCGGGTGCGGCGCGTGGCGCGCGGCCGACCCGAACCCGTTCTTCCCCGTAGCGCTCCTCGAGCTGCTCCGCGCGAGGCGCGCCGATGAACTCCTGGGTGAGGTCGAGGTGCAGGCGCGCGAACGTGCTCCCGTGGTGGGGGACGAGTGGCTCGTCCCACAACGCCCAGTGCGTGAGCTCGTGCAGCACGACACCCTTCGTGCGGTACCGACGCGGGAGCGTGATCGTGGGGTCGCCGCCGTCGAAGCGCGGGTCGCCCGGGCGGAAGAACGCCTGGCGGGCGCCGTTGCCGGGCCGGAGCCGGGGAACGCGATCGTGGGAGTGGTTCGGGAATCGCTGCGCCCACCAGAGTGAGCCGACGACGCGGTCGATGAAGTTGGCACAAGCGTCGAGGCCGGGCAGGGGGCTGGGCGCGATCGGTGACTCGGCCCGGTAGACGCGGGAACGTTGGGAGTCTCGGGGATGTCGCTCGGGTTCGGCCATGGTCTGAGCCAAGCATGCGGGTACGACAACGTCGCGGACCCGCCGTCACCGGCCTGCACCGTCGTCCGTCGCGCTCGCTAGGCCGGGGGGAGCTGCATGGGGTTGTCGGTGACGAGGCCCGTCATCTGGCGGTGGGTCCGCCCGACCCGGCTCGCCATGATCCCGTGCTCGGCCCGGAG
Source organism: Actinomycetes bacterium (assembly GCA_031418075.1). Taxonomy (GTDB): domain Bacteria; phylum Actinomycetota; class Acidimicrobiia; order IMCC26256; family PALSA-555; genus DASUAO01. The sequence goes on along the minus strand of JANOWV010000085.1, from coordinate 3,258 downwards.
CGTGGCCATGCCGTCGTTGCGGCCCGTGTAGGAGGGCGGCTGCTCCAGCATCCAGACGATGCCTTCGGCCGCGACCTCCGATGGCTCCCAATCCGAGTGGTCGATGTCGGGCGCGTTCGCGAGGAACCCCTCGGAGGCGACCGGGATGTCGATACGGAAGGTGTTCACGGCCACGCCGTCGGGTCGGAGCTGCGCGGCGACCGAGACGGTGAGGTGCTCGAGCGCGATCTTCGACATCCCGTAGGCCATGAGCCCCGGGAAGTAGTTGAGCCCGGCGACCGACGACACGTTCACGATCGATCCTTCGCGCCGCGCCCGCATGCCGGGTGTCACGGCCTGGATGGCGATGAGCGGCGCCCGGAGGTTCACGGCGAAGACCAGGTCGTGGCGCTTCATCGGGAGATCGAGGTCGCCGACGAAGGTGATGGCCGCGTTGTTGACGAGCGCGTCGACGGGACCGAACGCTTCCACGGTCGTCGCGATCATCCGCTCGACCTCGGCGTCGACGGCCAGGTTGGTGGGAACCGCGATCGCCTCGCCCCCCGCGTCGCGGATGCGGGCGACGGTCTCGTCGATCGTGCCGATGGTGGACTGCGGGTTGTCGGTGGTGGCCCGGGCCGCACACGCAACGCGCGCGCCCCGCTCGGCGAGCGCGACTGCCGTGGCTGCGCCGACGCCGCGGCTCGCGCCGGTGACCACCGCGACCTTGCCGTCGAGATCCATGTCTTCCACCCCTTTGGTTGGTGCGGTCTTCGCTCGAACATTGCGCGTGCCCGGTTCGTGTGCCCGCGTGCGTTCGCGCGTCCGGAACGCTACGCGAGCGCCGGGAGCTCTTGGTCGGCCTGGAGGTTGGCGGCGTACGGATCGCCGATCCGCGCGACCCGTTCGAGGACCGAGGCGGCGTCGTGTTCGAACGCGGCGAGGTCGTGCGCGTCGAGGGCATCGGATACCTCGTCCCACGTGAGCGGGGTCGAGACCATGGGTCGGGGCTGGGCCCGCAGCGTGTAGGCGGCAGCGGTGGTCTTGTGGCGGTCGTTCTGACTCCAGTCGAGGAAGACGCGTCCGACGCGTTGCTCCTTCGCCATCGCGATCGTCACTCGTTCGGGATCGCGGGTCGCGAGGAGCTGCCCCAATGCCCGGGCGAAGGTCTTCGTGTCGTCGGCAGTCGCGCCTCGCACGGGGACGGCGAGATGCAGCCCCTTGGAGCCCGACGTCTTCACGACCGACGTGAGTCCGAGCTCGTCGAGGATGCCACGGAGGTCGAGCGCGACCCGGGCGCAGTCGAGGAAGCCGGCCGGCGGGCCGGGGTCGAGGTCGATCACGAGCGAGGTGGGGGAGTCCGGCGCGTCGACGGTGGCCTGGTGGGTGTGCAGCTCCAGTGCGGCGAGGTTGGCGACCCAGGTGAGCGTGGCGAGGTCGTCGACGACGCAACCTTCGATGCCGCCTTCGGCCGGCGCCGTGACGACCCACTCCGGGGCGTGGCTGGGGCAGCGCTTCTCGAAGAACGACTGGGCCTCCACGCCGTCGGGCCAGCGCACCATCGTGAGCGCCCGGCGGGCGAGATGGGGGAGCAACACGGGCGCGATTCGGGCGTAGTAGTCGATCACGCCGGCCTTGGTGAAGCCCGTGGCGGGGTACAGGACCTTGTCGAGGTTGGACAGGGTGAGGCGCCGTTCGACCCCGCCGGCACCCGGGACCTCGATCACCGTCTTGGACGGGGCACCCATGCTCTGCGAAGGTAGTTGCCATGCCAAGGCCGATCTGGACAGGGACTATTGGGTTTGGGCTCGTGAGCGTGCCCGTGAAGCTCGTCACTGCAACCAAGAGCAAGGACGTGCGCTTCAACCAGCTCGAGGAGGGGACGAACTCGCGGATCCGCTACCGGCGGGTGTCGGAGCTCTCCGGGGAAGAGGTCGCCACCGACCGGATCGTGAAAGGCCACGAGGTGGCTCCGGGCCAGTACGTGGTGCTCACCGACGAGGAGCTCGGTTCGCTCGCGCCGAAGGCGAGCCGGACCATCGAGATCGAGGACTTCGTCGACCTCGACGACATCGATCCCCTCTACTTCGAGCAGCCCTACTACCTCGCGCCGGACCCGAAGGCCGTGAAGCCCTACAAGCTGTTGGTCGATGCGATGACCGAGCTGCGCAAGGTGGCCATCGGACGTCTGATCATGCGCTCGAAGGAGAGCCTGGTGGCGATCCGCCCGCTCGACGGCGTGCTCTGTGTGGAGACGATGCGCTTCGCCGACGAGGTGCTCTCGACGGAAGATCTCTTCCCCGAGGACGCCGAGGTCGCCGAGCCCACCAAGCGCGAGCTCGACATGGCCAAGCAGCTCGTGCAATCGCTCGAAGCGGTGTTCGATCCCGAGAAGTACCGCGACACGTACCGCGAGGAGCTGGTCGCCCTCATCGACCGCAAGGCTGCGGGCGAAGAGATCGTCGCCGGCCCGATGGTGGAAGACGACGGCAAGGTCCTCGACCTCATGGCCGCGCTCGAGGCCAGCCTCAAGCGAGCCGGTCGCGGTGGTGCTGCCGCCGACGACGATGACGAGGACGATGCCGAGGAGCTCCCGCCCGCCGCCGAGGAGTCCGGCAAGGCGAAGAAGGCGACGAAGAAGCGGTCGGGCCGCGCCCGCAAGTCGGCCTGATCGGGGCGAGAGGATCAGGCGAGAGGATCAGGAGGCCCGGCGCAGCGCCGGGCGCGTCGGCAACGCGACGATGATCGCGTCGTCGTCCCGCTCGTCGGTTTCGGCCGGGTGATCGTCGGCGAGCCAGCCGCAGGTCGCGCAGGTGTGCGGCTCGGGACCGGCGAACGTCGCGCACGGCTCCCAGCGCACGAGCGGTGTCTCGTCGAGGTGCGCGTCGATGCCCGAGTTGGGGCTGGTCAGGATCTCGAGTGCGGTCATGGTGGGCTCCCTTCGTCCACTGTCACTGGACCACGGGGGTGTGACAGTCAACCGAACCGTTGCGGGTGCTCCTCGTCGGCGAGGTCGCAGCCCCAGCACGGCTCGTCGTGGGAGCGGTCGGGCGCCCAAGGCACCTCGTCGAGGAGCGGCTGGTATGGCCGCCAGTGCTCATCGAACCCGGCGTCCCACGGGAGGCGCCCGTCGAAGTCGGGCCAGATGAGCTGGTGCATCCTCGGCTCGACGGGGAAGCCCCCGCGTGCCTCGTAGTAGCCGAACAGCATGTTCCCCATGTCGCTCGGCGGGAGGTACCGATCGGGCGGCAGCTCGACGATGCTGATCGGCAGCTCGAG
>JANOWV010000084.1:0-4315 GCA_031418075.1 Actinomycetes bacterium | reverse complement strand
CCGCTCGAGGACTACGCCCGAGTCGGGAGTGAGCCCGGCGGGCCGACCGGACTCTTCGCCGCCAACGCCGAGTTCCTCCTCCGTCTCGACCCCGCGTGACCGACCCCACTTCTCACCGTTTTGGCGTCAGTAATCGGCGATATACGCCGATCTTCGACGCCAAAACAGTGGGGGTGACCGCCTGATGGGGGATCCGTCCATCGGGCCGCTCGTCGGAGCCGACGAGACACTGCTGCACCAGACCGTCGACACGTTCGCGTCCGTCGGAACGACCGACATCAACTGGACCGAGAAGCTCTGGCTCCAGGTGTGCGCCCGCGACGGATCGCTCCAGGCGCTGTTCGGGCTCGGGAAGTACGTGAACCGCAACGTCATGGACGCGTTCGGTGGCGTGTCGCGCGGTACCGAACAGTGGACGGTGCGAGCCAGCCGCGCGCTCCATGAAGACCCGACCCGCGTCGGCGTCGGCCCGCTGCACTACGACGTCGTAGAGCCCATGTCGGCGGTGCGCATCCGACTCGATCCCACCGACGAACAGCCGATCGCCTTCGATGTCACGGTACGCGGGGTTGTGCCGGCCCGCATGGAGGACCGCGAGCTCCATCGTTCGCCTCACGCGCAGCGGGTCGTGAACGACGTCGTCCGCTATCACCAGACCGGAGTCGCCGAAGGGTGGATCGAGGTCGAGGGTCGACGCACGGAGGTGCACCCGGAGGAGTCGGTGGGTACCCGCGACCACTCGTGGGGCGTGCGTATGCAGGTCGGCGATCCGCTCCCGGACGGTGAGCCACCGACTCGACGGCGCGATCCACAGTCGTTCACGAGCTGGGCGCCGTGGCTGATGGAGCGCCCCGACGGTTCGCACTACGCCTTCTTCCACTACTTCATGCAGTCCAACCTCCCCGGTGCGCCCGGGCGCCGGTTGCGAGGCGGCATCGAGCATCCCGACGGCAGCGAGGAACCGTTCACCGATGCCCGGTTCGACGTCGCGTTCGACGACACCAATCGCCGGTTTCTCGGCGGGACGATCACGTTCGTCCTCGAGGACGGGTCGGAGCGCCCGGTCACGGTCACACCGGTGGAGACCGGCACCGGCTTCCACCTCGGCACCGGCCTCTACTTCGGCCTCGACGGAGCCCGTCATGGCCAGTGGCGCGGCGACCTCCACGTCGAGGGCGACCATTACACCGGCTGCGACACGCGCGAGGTCGCCCGTCGGATCCACCAGCACCGCGACTGCGTCGTGCGAGTGGAGGACCCCATCGGTGGTGGCGTCGGTTGGGGCAGCGTCCAGACGATCGCGATCGGCGCCTTCCCAGAGTACGGGCTCCGCCTCGAGTCCACCTTCATCTAGCCCAGCGTCGCTCTGGCGTCAGCGGACGGGCACTCCACGAGCCGCGGGGACGGAGATCGAGACCTCGAGCCCGCCCGACGGAGCCGCCGCGAGCACGACCTGTCCCCCGTCGCTCTCCACGAGCTGGCGGACGATCGCGAGTCCGAGTCCGAAACCACCACCACTGCCTTCGTGCCAGAAACGATCGAAGGCGCGCGAGCGTTGCTCCTCGCTCATCCCCGGGCCTTCATCGGCGATCACGATCCTGATGCTCGGCCCCGACGGCTCGGCCGTCATCGAGATCGCCGATCCCGCCGGCGCGACTTCCAACGCGTTGTTCAACAGGTTGTCGACGACCTGTTCCAGACGGCCTGACGTCACTCTCGCCGCGACCTCCGCCGCCGCGACTCGCAAGCTCACGTCCCGTTCCGACGCGAGGGCTTCCCATGCATCACGGCGCGCCCGGAGCATGGCCCCGACTTCGATCGTCTGCGGCCTCGACTCGATCTGCGAGACCCGAGCGAGCTCGAGCAGACCATCGACGAGGGCGCTCAGGCGCCCGACCTCGTCCACGGCCCCGCGCAGGTCCTCCTGCGCGGCATCGGCGGTGTCCATCTCGAGGTTCTCGAGCCGCAGGCGGAGCGCCGCGAGCGGCGTCCGGAGCTGATGCGACGCGTCGGCCACGAACTCCTGCTGCGCGGCGACGAGGCGTTCGAGCTCGGTCCCGGTCTGGTTGAACGAGCGCGCGAGTGATTGCAGCTCTGGTGGACCGTCCGGAACGACCACGCGAGTCCCGAGGTCGCCTTGCCCGAGGGCTTGCGCGCCACGCTCGAGCGCGGCCAGCGGACGGGTGATCGAACGAGCGAGCACGATGCTCACGAGCAGGACGATCGCCAGGACCACACCACCGATCGCGGCGAGGACGAGCCACACATCGTTGGCGCGATCGTTCACGAACGACAGCGGATAGGTCACTCGTACGACTCCGTGCAGCTCTCCTCCCGATGCAATCGGCACCGCGACGAACAGGAGATCCGCACCCAGGGTGTCGCTGCGGCGCTGACCCGTCACCTCGCGGCCGGTGAGCGCCCGACGGATCTCGGGTCGACTGGAGAAGTCGCGACCGAGATCGGTGGTGGGACCAGCGCCCAGGTCGGGGGGCTCACTGTCGGCGACGAGCGAGCCGTTCGCATCGACGAAGACGACGCGGCCACCGTGGTCGCGCTGGTACTGCTCGGCGAGTGGTTGGAGCGTCTCGTGGGCAACGCTCGGAGCGTTCTCGAGTGCCTCTTCCGACCGCAGCGCCAGGACGAAGGCATCATGCTGGATGTCCGACCGCAGACCGTCGCGCTCCGACCGCGCGAAGGCGAACCCGAGCGGCACCGAGAGCACGACGAGCACGAGCATCGTGATCGACACATAGCTGAGGATCAGGCGACGCCTCATCCCGAGGCGGCGACGTCGAGGCGGAAGCCCACGCCTCGGATCGTCTCGATCCACTCCGGATGGCCGAGCTTCTTCCGGAGCGTCGCGATGTGCACGTCGAGGGTCTTGGTGGGCCCGTACCAGTGGGGATCCCAGACCTCCTCGAGGATCTCGGTCCTGGTCCGCACCGCGCCGGGATCCTCGGCGAGGAGGCTGAGGAGGTCGAACTCCTTCTGGGTGAGGACCACTGGCGTGCCCTCGACGGTCACCTCGCGCACGCGGCGGTCGACCACGAGCGCCCCGATCGTGACGGCGTCGGCATTCGGCGTGCGAACCTGGGCGCGCCGCGTGACAGCCCGGATGCGCGCCAGCAGCTCTCGAAACCCGAACGGCTTGACGACATAGTCATCGGCACCGAGCTCAAGCCCGAGCACGCGGTCGACCTCCTCGCCGCGTGCGGTGACCACGATGATGGGAACCTCGCTCCCCGCCCGGATCCGCTTGCAGACCTCGAACCCGTCGATGTCGGGAAGGCGGAGATCGAGCAGCACGACATCGGGTGCGGGAAGGCTCGTCGTGGCGAGGCGATCGAGGCCTGCCTGCCCGGTCGCGACCCGTTCGGCGTCCAGACCCTCACGTTCGAGGCCCTTCACCAGGGGTTCCGCAATCCGGTCATCGTCTTCGACGATCAGTACGAGCACACCTTCACGGTGCCACACGGGGATGCTGACGCCCGACCCCCGTCGACGGACTTGGCCGAGACTTTGCCATCTCCTGACGTTCCGGAAGGCCCGGTGCCTTTACGGTCGACCGGTGCATTCGACCGCCGCCCGACCCGACACCACTGCTGCGGAAGCCACGTTCCGGGTCATGGGCACCGATGCGCACCTCCTCGTGGTGGACGGCCCCACGGATGCGATCGATGCAGCCCGTGCCCGCCTCGACAGCCTCGAGGACCGGTGGTCCCGGTTCCGACCGACCAGCGAGCTGTGTCGGCTCAACGACCGCGCGGGCGTTCCCGTCGTCGTCTCCCCCCTCACGTTCGAGCTCATCGAACGTGCCTGCGACTGGTGGGCACGGGCGGGCGGGGCGTTCGACCCCACGGTCCTCGGTGCACTCGAGCGAGCGGGTTACGACCGTTCCTTTGAGCTGATCACCCCCGACCAGCATCCGGCTGCGGACCCGTCGTCGCGTCCAGTGCCGGGCTGCGCGGACATCGATCTCGATCCCGTGGTGCATGCGGTGACACTCCCACCCGGGGTGCGCATCGATCTCGGGGGCATCGCCAAGGGCTTCGCCGCCGATCTGGTGGCCGACGAGGTCATGCGATCGGGCGCGGCCGGGGTCTGCGTGAACCTCGGCGGCGACCTGCGCGTCATCGGGCGGCCTCCGGCAGGCGCCGACGCGTGGGTCGTCGCAGTGGACGCTCCTCCGGGGCTCGACCTTCCCAGACGCGCAGCTCCGACACTCGTGCTCGCCGACGGCGCCATCGCCACCACGAGTCGCGTGCAGCGGACGTGGCGGCGCGGCGCCACCGTGGAGCACCACGTCATCGAC
>JANOWV010000083.1:0-5133 GCA_031418075.1 Actinomycetes bacterium | reverse complement strand
AGACCGTCGAAGGCGGCGACTATCTCGACAAGGTCATCAACATCGACCAGTCACCGATCGGTCGCACCCCTCGGTCGAACCCGGCGACGTACACGGGCGTCTTCGACAAGGTGCGGGCGCTCTTCGCATCGACGCAGGAGGCCAAGGTCCGCGGCTACCTCCAAGGGCGGTTCTCCTTCAACGTGAAGGGTGGTCGCTGTGAGTCGTGCTCTGGTGACGGAACCATCAAGATCGAGATGCACTTCCTCCCCGACGTGTACGTGCCGTGCGAGGTGTGCAAAGGCGCGCGGTACAACCGCGACACGCTCGACATCACGTTCAAGGGCAAGAACATCGCCGACGTCCTCGACCTCTCGATCGAGGACGCGGTGGAGTTCTTCGCGAACCAGCCCACGATCGCGCGGCACCTCCAGACGCTCCTCGATGTCGGACTGGGCTACGTCCGCCTCGGTCAGCCGGCGCCCACCCTGTCCGGCGGTGAGGCGCAACGCGTGAAGCTGTCGTCGGAGCTGGGGAAGCGTGCGACCGGTCGCACGATCTACATCCTCGACGAGCCCACCACGGGTTTGCACTTCGAGGACGTGCGTCGGTTGCTCGGCGTGCTGCAGCGTCTGGTCGACACCGGCAACACCGTGCTCGTCATCGAGCACAACCTCGATGTCATCAAGTCAGCCGACTGGATCATCGACCTCGGTCCGGAGGGCGGCGACCGGGGCGGCTCGTTGATCGCCGAGGGCACGCCGGAGCACGTCGCGAAGACGGCCGGTAGCTACACCGGTCAGTTCCTCGCGCCGCTCCTCGGCATCGACGCCTGACGGGCACCGTGGGCACCGAGTGGGACACCCACGCCGGTTGGTGGCAGACCCACTTCACGGATGGCGCCGACCCGGAATACGAGGAGCAGATCTTGCCCCTCGCCGACGACCACCTCGCGGGCGCCCGCCGCATCCTCGACCTGGGATGCGGTGAGGGACAGCTCGCACGACGAGCCGCGGCGTTACCTGGTGCACCCTGGGTCGTCGGCGCCGACATCACGGCGGGCCAGATCGAGACCGCGGCTCGGCGCGGTGGTCCCGTTGCGTACACGCGCGCACGTGCCGAAGCGGTCCCGTTCGCGTCCGGGTCGTTCGACGCGGTCGTGGTGTGTCTCACCCTCGAGCACCTCGACCCGTTCGAGCCGGCCATCGACGAGGTCGCCCGGGTCCTCGAGCCAGGCGGGCGGTTCGTCCTCTTCCTCAACCACCCCTTGCTCCAGGCACCCGGGAGCGGTTGGATCGATGACCACATCCTGGAGGAGCAGTACTGGCGGATGGGGCCATACCTGCCCGACGACGTCGCGATGGAAGAAGTCGCGCCCGGCATCCGCCTGCCCTTCATGCACCGACCATTGCACCGATACGTGAACGCGATGGCCGCAGCGGGACTGCTCATCGACCACGTCGACGAACCGCGCCCACCACCTGGGTTCCTGCAGCGCGCGCCCGAGTACGCCGAGGCTGCCAGCATCCCGCGGCTGCTCGTGCTGCGGTCGCGCCTGATCGCCGGGCTGGATTAGGGGGGTCAGGTGATGTCGAGCATGCGCTGGAGCGCGACCCGGGACCACTCGGCAACGTCGTCCGGCACCGTGATCTGATTCACGATCTCGCCGGCCACGAGGTGCTCGAGGCACCAGGCGAGGTGCGGGGCGTCGATGCGGAACATCGTTGCGCACGGGCACACGAGCGGGTCGAGCGACGTGATGGTCTTGTCCGGGTGCTCGCTCGCGAGGCGTTGCACCATGTGGATCTCGGTGCCGATCGTGAGCACGGCACCCGGAGGTGCGGCGTCGGCCCACTCCATGATGCGCTCAGTGGAACCGACCTTGTCGGCGATCTCGGCGACGTCGTGTCGGCACTCGGGGTGCACGATGACCTCGCCCTCGGGGTGCTCGGCCCGGAACGCGTGCACATGCTCGGGGAGGAAGCGCTGGTGCACGGTGCAATGCCCCTTCCACAGGAGGAAGGTGGCGTCCTTCACCGCGGCCTCGTCGAGGCCACCGAGGTCGCGGTGCGGGTTCCAGACCTGCATGTGCGACTCGTCGTAGCCCATCTGGAACGCCGTGTTGCGGCCGAGGTGCTGGTCGGGGAAGAAGAGGATCTTGTCGCCCCGGTCGAATCCCCACTCGATGATCGCCTGCGCGTTCGACGACGTGCAGACGGCGCCGCCGTGCTCGCCGACGAACGCCTTGAGTGCGGCCGAGGAGTTCATGTAGGTGATCGGCACGACGCGGCTGATGTCAGTGACCGCGGCGATCTCTTCCCAGGCATCCTCGACCTGGTCGATGTGGGCCATGTCGGCCATCGAGCAGCCGGCGTTCACGTCGGGGAGGATCACGCGCTGATGCGGCGCCGTGAGCACATCGGCGGCTTCGGCCATGAAGTGGACGCCGCAGAAGACGATGGTGTCGGCCTCGTCGCGCTCGGCGGCCCACTGCGCGAGCTTGAAGGAGTCGCCCCGCAGGTCCGCCCAGCGGATGACCTCGGGGCGTTGGTAATGGTGCCCGAGGATGAGCAGGCGGCTGCCGAGGGTGTCCTTCGCAGCGCGGATCCACTCCTCGAGCTCAGGCTCCGTGGCGCGCGTGTAGCGATCCGGCAGCGGCACCTGGAGTCGCAGCATGTGGGTTCCCCGATGTCGTGCACCCCTCGTCGAGGGGTGTCGCGATGTGGACCCGGTGTTGGCCGGCGGGGACAGCCTGGTCGCCCACCGCGGGGTTGTCGGCCCCGGGTCCGAAATTGTGACCGGTGTTCCAGGCCCGGCCTTCGCCGATGATAACGCCGACCGGGGACGGAACCATTCCCCTGTGCCGGGATGACGGGGTCCTGCGACACCGGACGCCCTGCGAGAATGGACGGGTGGAGCATCGTCCGGAGCCCGGGTCCATCCCCGACACGCCGGGCTCGTACCAGTTCAAGGACGCGCACGGTCGCATCCTGTACGTCGGCAAGGCGACCAGCCTCCGCAGCCGGTTGGCGAGCTACTTCGCGCCGCCCGAGTCACTCGCACCGCGCACCCGACAGATGGTTGCGGCCGCCGACAGCGTGGAGTGGATCGAGGTGCGCAACGAGGTGGAAGCGCTCTTCCTCGAGTACAACCTGATCAAGACCCACCATCCCCGCTTCAACATCCGTTACAAGGACGACAAGTCCTACCCATACCTGGCAGTCACCCTCGACGAGGAGTGGCCCCGCGCGATGGTGATGCGCGGCAAGAAGCGCAAGGGAGTGCGGTACTTCGGTCCCTACGCGCACGCCTACGCGATCCGAGAGACCCTCGACCTGCTCCTTCGGACGTTCCCGATCCGCACGTGCACGAACGCCAAGCTCGATCGGCACCGGCGGCTCGGCCGTCCGTGCCTCTATGCACACATCGAGAAGTGTGCCGCGCCGTGTGTCGGGGCGATCGGCGACGACGAGTACCGGGCCCTGGTCGACGAGCTCATCGCGTTCCTCGGCGGTGAGTCTGCACCCGTCGTCGATCGCCTCGAACGATCGATGCGCATGTCGTCCGACGAGCTGGACTTCGAACGAGCGGCGCGGCTGCGCGACCAACTTGCCTCGGTGCGCAAGGCCATCGAACGGCAGCAGATGGTGGCGGCGCGCGAGGAGGATCTCGACGTCATCGGGCTCGTCGACGACGAGCTCGAGGCGTCCGTGCAGGTGTTCCTCGTGCGCCGGGGCCGCGTCGTCGGGCGACGAGGGCTGGTCGTCGACAAGGTCGAAGATCTGGACGCCGCCGGCCTCGTCGACCGGCTGCTCGAGGAGCTCTATGCCGAGGCTCCGCCGGAGGACGTCCCGCGCGAGGTGCTGGTCCCGGTGCTCCCCGAGAACCCGGCGCTCGCAGAAGCCTTTCTGGAAGCGGTACGGGGGACCAAGGTGAAGGTGCGGGTCCCGCAACGTGGCGCCAAGCGCGAGCTGCTCGAGACGGTGACGCGCAATGCCCGCGAGGCGTTCGCCCAGCACAAGCTCCGCCGCGCGTCCGATCACAACGCGCGCGCCCGCGCCCTGACATCGCTGCAGGAGGCGTTGGGACTCTCAGAGGCGCCGTTGCGCATCGAGTGCTTCGACATCTCGAACCTCCAGGGGACGGAGATCGTGGGGTCGATGGTCGTGATGGAGGACGGTCTCGCGAAGCGGTCCGACTACCGGCGGTTCAAGGTTCGCCACCAGGACGGCCAGGACGACTTCGCCGCCATGGAGGAGGTGCTGACCCGCCGGTTCCGGCGGTACCTCGAAGAACGGGAGGAAGGAGCTCGTGCAGGCAAGCGGTTCTCGTACCCCCCGAATTTGCTCGTCGTCGACGGCGGGCGCGGGCAGCTCAATGTCGCGGTGCGAGTGCTGGAGGAACTCGGGCTCGAGGAGATCGCCGTGGCGTCGCTCGCGAAGCGGCTCGAGGAGGTGTACCTCCCCGATCGCGCCGATCCGGTGCGGATACCTCGTGACACCGAAGCGCTGTTCCTGCTGCAGCAGGTGCGTGACGAAGCCCATCGGTTTGCGATCGCCTACCACCGGAAGCTCCGTGACAAGAAGGCGACCCGGTCGGTGCTCGACGAAGTGCCGGGACTCGGGCCGACCCGTCGTACGAAGCTCCTGCGCGAGTTCGGGTCGGTGAAGAAGCTGCGCGAGCTCGCGGAGGACGACCTCGTCGCGGTGCCGTGGCTGCCGGATCGAGTAGCTCGGTCCCTCTACGAGCGCTTGCACAGCGCGGGGACCGGAAGCGCGCGAGCATGACTCGGGAGATGCTGGACCTCACGATCGTCACCGGAATGTCAGGCGCGGGGCGATCGTCGGCCGCGGACGTCCTCGAGGACCTCGGGTTCTTCGTCATCGACAATCTTCCGGCCGCGCTCATCCCGAAGGTCGCCGAGCTCGCGCTGGGTGGCGGCGACCGGCCGTCCAGCTACGCGCTCGTGGTTGACGTGCGTTCCGGTGCATTCGTGCAGGAGCTCGAGTCCGCGCTCGTCGACCTCCGCGAGACCGGCGCTCGTACCCGGGTGCTGTTCCTCGATGCTTCCGACGAGGTGCTGGTCCGACGATTCGAGGCGTCGCGTCGGCCTCATCCGCTCGCTGACGCCGACAGCATCATCGACGGCATCAC
>JANOWV010000082.1:0-1857 GCA_031418075.1 Actinomycetes bacterium | reverse complement strand
CCCGGTGCTCGCACTGGGAGCCGCGGCCTATGTGGCCGGTCGGGCCGCGATCCGAGGCGAGCTCGCCGACGTCCTGTCCAGTCCACCAGTGCGTCGCGCCGGTCATGTGATCGTCGGCGTCGCGGTCGCCCTCACCGCCCTCAACAGCGCTCGAGTGATCGAGGAGATCGTCTCTGCGTGAACCACCAGGTGGGTACGCACGCGCGTCTTGCGACGGCGTGCCACCATGCCCCGATGACCACCGACCCGCTCGACACCTCAGCCGGGATTCCCTACGACGCGCTCGCCGAGCTCCGCACCGGTTGCCCGGTCTCGCGCACCGCGTCGGGCGCCTACTTCCTCGCCCGATACGACGACGTGCTCGACGCGACGAAGAACCTCGATGCCTTCCAGGCCAGCTTCCGCGAGCCGGGCGTGGTCGTCCCACCCGAGGAGCAGCTCATCAGCGAGATCCCCGAGCCCCGCCACGGGAAGATCCGTCGCATCATCAACTCGGCGATCGCCCAGCACCGGATCGGGCGCGTCGAACCGTTCGGCCGAGAGCTCTGCCACAGCCTGCTCGACGGAGTCCTCGCGCGGGGTGGCGGCGACCTCGTCGCCGAATACGTCACCCCGATCCCTGCCACCGTCATCGCGCACCTCCTCGGCGCCGATCCGGCCGACCACCCTCGGTTCGCGGAGTGGTCCGACGTCGTCGTGCAGTCGACCTACGCGACGAAGAACCGACGCGAGGACGGGGTCGAGAACGAGGGCCTCGCGGGCGTGGCGCCGGAGTTCGTCGAGCACCTCGACGGGATGATCGCCGAACGGCGCGCGGCTGCCGATCCGCCCGACGACTTCATCACGCGACTCCTGCTCACCGAGGTCGACGGCGAGCGCCTCACCGACCTCGAGATGCGCACCCAGCTCGCGTTCTTGCTGATGGCAGGAAACGAGACCACGCGTCACCTGATCGGCAACATGCTGGAGACGGTCTGCACCGATCCGGCACTGCTCGCCCGCCTCCAGTCCGAACCCGACCTCGTGCCGACCGTCGTCGAGGAGTCACTTCGGCACGACTCGCCGATCCATGTGCTCATGCGCGACTGCGTCGCCGAGACCACCGTCGAGGACACGACCATCCCAGTCGGGGTCAAGGTCGCGTTCAGCCTCGCCTCGGCGAACCGTGACGAACGGAACTACGCCCACCCGGAGGAGTTCCGCCTCGACCGGCCGAGCGCACGGGACCATGTCGCGTTCGGTGGCGGCCCCCACGTGTGCCCGGGGGCAGCGCTGGCGCGACTCGAGGGTCGCTTCGCGCTGGAGGTGTTCCTCGAGCGGGTCGAGACTGCGCGCGTCGCCGAGGACTACCGGCGGGAACCGGTACCCGTGTTCTGGGCCAACGGGCCGCGACGCCTCCCGGTGACGCTCACTGGACGCAGGGGACGCTGAGCGCCGTGGAGGCGATTGCGGCCGCGGGGGCCGGATTCCTGCTCGCGGTCTTGTGGTTCGACCTCATGTTCGACGTGCAGGTTCGATCGCACCCACACGGCGACCTCCCCGAGCCCGTCCTCGCCTCGATCGGCGCCTACTACCGGCGCGTCACCACGGACGCTCGCCCCATGAACCTGCTCATCGGCACGGTGATGGGAGTGACACTGGCGGCGATCGTGGCCGAGCTCGCGACGGGCGAGGCCGAGGCATGGGCGGCGTGGCCGTCGCTCGCGATCGTCGCAGCCGCGATCGTGCTCGCCACGACGCGCACGGTGCCGAGTGCGGAACGACTCGGCAGCCGAGCCGATCCCATCCCGGAGCAGTCGACGCTCGCGCGGTCGATCCTGCGCCAGCACCAGGCGATCTTCTGCCTCATGGCCTTGA
>JANOWV010000081.1:0-2423 GCA_031418075.1 Actinomycetes bacterium | reverse complement strand
GCCAGATCGGGCGCCAGCTGGAACCATGTCTCGGAAAGGAGTGGTGGCGATGAAGAGCTACACCGCAGTGTGTGAGCGAGACGAGAGCGGAACTTGGGTGATCACTGTCCCGAAACTCCGCGGCGTCGTGACGCAAAGCCGCCGGCTCGACAAGGCTGTCGCTCTCACCGCTGACGCTATCGCCCTCTGGCTCAACACCACCCCCGATCAGGTCAACGTCGAGCTCGATGTGCATCTCGCGGACGACGCTGCGGTGGCTGCCGCGGCAGTCAAGCTTCGACGCGAAGCGGAAGCGCTGCAGATTGAAGCCGTGGAGGCCGCGAGAACTGCCGCCAGGCAGCTCGTCGAGCGCGATGGCCTGAGCATGCGTGATGCCGCTGTTGTCCTCGAACTGTCACACCAGCGAGTCCAACAGCTGCTCTCTGATGACAAGAGGAGAGCCACCATTCGCAGCCACAACAGCAAGCCGGTCACCAAGAGCAACCGCAGCAGCGTGACGAAGCGTGCGGCAGCCAGTAAGAAGGTCGGTAGCCGACGGGCCCGCAACGCGTAGTTCTGCGAGCCGTCGAGGCGCTCCGCATCTCCCGCTTCAATGTGACGTTGAGTCATTCTCAGTCGCTACGCGCACAATGACCCACGCGCGGATTGGTCAACGCGAGCCCAGGCCATCCGCTCGCTCCTCGCCTACGACCATCGTCCTCGGGCGCACGGTCTGATCATCGACTCGGTGCATCCGGTTCAGTCCGCCAGGGCGGAGCGATTCAGGAACTGGGTTCCCATGAAGGCTTCGCGCTGGGGGGCTGTGAGCTCGGCGAGATCACACACCTCGTTCCACGCGGCATGGATCACTTCGATCTGGTGGTCGACGATCTGACGGGCGGCGTACTGGTCGAGGTGGTACTCGTGGGCAGCATCGATGAGGGGAGCGATCCGAGCGTCGCGGTCGCCAGGTCGGAGACCGTCGGGTCGGGTGAAGGCCATGGCTTGGGCCGCGACTTCCCCGGTACGGGCCTGGGGGCAGATGTCATAGGCGGGCGTGAGCTCGAGCATGTCGCCGACATACGCGGCGTGGTTGCGTCCGTGGTCGTCGGTGTTGCCGGCGAGGATGTTGATGGAGATGCGACCGAACAGCTCGTGCAGCATCTCGTCCGGGCGGACGAAGTCGGCCCGGATCCGATCCGCGAGGTCCACATAGGTGGCGTAGCGCCCGCCCGGGAACGGGTCGAGACCGAGCACCGTCAGGGCGGATACGACCCTGCGCCGAGCTCCGGATTCTTGACGGTCGAAGCGTTCGACCAGCAGAGTGTGGCGACCTCCAGTCCGGCGCAGCTCGACGGGGGCCACGTCGAGGCCGCAGCGAGCGGCCAGCGCCATCGCCACGAACTCGCCCTGCACCACCGGGTACAGGTCGGTGTTCGAGGAGAACTTGGCGATCATCCGGCGCGAACCGTCCACGACGAGCGCTTTGGGTCGTGCGCCACCCACCGAGCTGCCATGCAAGAGCGCGGCCTCGAGCTCGGCGCCGAGCTCCTCACCCGATTGCATCCGTCGGGCTGCTTCAGCCAGGTCCTCGAGGCCCGGGTGATCGATGGCCCGTGCGACGTATTCGCCCGATGACTGCTGGAAGTCGAGCGCGCCGATGCGGTCGGACCCAGACTCGAGCAAGTAGGTCAGCTCGCCGAACGACGCAGTCGGCGACCCCAGGCGGTGGTTGACCACCTGGCGCCCCCAAGCGTCGGGCATGGCATCGTCGATGCACAGCGGCAGGCGCGTCCCAACCTCGGCACGTTGCTGGCCGCGCCGCAATGGGACCTCGGGGCCATAGATCGGAACTGCGTCGGCAACCTGCTCGAGGTAGGACCTGGCGTAGGTGAACGTGATCGTCCCGTCGGCGTCGTCGAGCCGGCCGCACACGACCGGGTCGAGCGCGTCCGGGAGCCAAATCCAGACGTACGCGGTTGCCGGATCAGAAGTCATCGTCTACCGCTCGACGGGGCCGAGCCGACTCGGGCAGGAGTGCCAGCTCAGTGCTCTTCAAGGCGCCGTAGGCGGCGCGGCGTTCGGCGTCGTCGGTGAACAGCGGGACCCCGACCAACGTTGCGGCCTCGAGGACGGTCCCGATGGCAACGCCCGGCTTGGCCGCCTCGAGGTTGACGATCGTGGGCCGCGACACCCCGACCCGGATAGCCTTCTCCCCGCAGACCCACGAGGCGTTGAGGATTCTCGCCGCGTCGATCCGGGCGAATCGGGTGCGCCGCGGCTGGACCGAGGCCGAGTTGGCTGAGCGGGTCGGGGTGTCGCGGCCCACGATCGTCAACCTCGAAGCGGCCAAGCCGGGCGTAGCCATCGGGACCGTCCTCGAGGCCGCAACGCTGGTCGGGGTCCCGCTGTTCACCGACGACGCCGAACGTCGCGCGGCCTAC
>JANOWV010000080.1:0-3375 GCA_031418075.1 Actinomycetes bacterium | reverse complement strand
CGCCGCGGCACACCATGACGAGGTGGTGGTGCTGGAGTCCTCGCGTTCGCTCACACCCGGGGTAGCGGCATCGCGGGTCCCGTCGCTCGAGCTCGCGGGCCATCGCCGCCGGGATCGCGATGCGGCCGGCACCGTGGTCGGCGGCTGGCGCGTCATCGTGCTGCTCGACGACCCGCGCGGTCGGGACCAGTGCGTCGAGCGTCGCATCGGCGATCGGGATGCCGTCCACGTCGGCACCGCCGCCGGACCCACGATGCACCACGACCAGTGGCCGGGATCGCCGCACCGGGGTCGCATCGGCCCACGTCGTGCACAGCTCCACGAGTGCGTCGGCCCCGCGGTGGGCGAGTGAGTCCCACTGCGCACCCTTCGCCGGGCGCATGCGCGCGGTCATGTCCTCGAACACCCGCCGCACGAGCACACCGTCGACGTCGGGGAGGAACCCCCGCCAGACGACTCCGCCGCGGGCCGGGTCGTCCCACCACCGCAGCTCTCGCGCTTCGCGTCGCGCCGCCGCGTCCTCCGCAGTGACGACCTTCGCGGCACGTGCGAGTCGTTGGAGATCAGCCGGGGCCCATCTTCCTGCCTTCGCCGCCCAGGCGCGATCGGTCTCGGGCGTGGCCACCTCCACCAGGGGCTTCAGCTGGTCCCAGGACAGGTCACCGGTATGCGCCCGATCGGCGATCGCAGGCAGCGCGTCGAGCGCACGCGCGACCTCGAGCGCGTCGCGGGCGCTCCGTGCGCTCACAGCCACGTCCGGAATCGATGCCGCCCCGCGCTCATCGAGCACTGCGACGATCGCCAGCTCGCGTGCCTTCAGTCGTTGCTGCGCCCGCACGACCGTCCGCCGCTCGTCGCGCAGCCACTCGGTGGTGTGGGTGCGGAGCTCGTCGCGGAGCGCTCGACCGTCGGCCGCGCCGTCGCCTTCATCGTCGCCTCGTTCGTTGTGGTCGAACATACGTTCGCTCATGCGGAAGAAGACCGCAGGTACCCGGAGATGTGACACGCATTCGAGGAGAAATTTCCCGCCCTGCCCGCTACGATGGGGATCTGGTCGGGCCCACCTCCCCGCACCGCGTCGTCCGACCGGGCGACGATGGTGTGCCTCCATTGGTATGGGGGAGATGGCTGTGACCCGGTGATCCGGGCCGACTCCTCGTGAGCCAATCGCGTGGTCTGACCGCGCCCGAGCCCCAGGAGTCCACACCCATGACCCAGACAGCAGCCCGTCCCACCGGCGGCACCGGCCCGGCCACCAAGGCCGACGGGAGCCCCGACTTCAAGGTCGCCGACCTGTCGCTCGCCGGCTTCGGCCGCAAGGAGATCGAGCTCGCCGAGCACGAGATGCCCGGCCTCATCGCCATGCGCGAGCGCCACTCGGCCGAGCAGCCGCTCGCCGGTGCCCGCATCATGGGGTCGCTGCACATGACCGTGCAGACCGCGGTCCTCATCGAGACGCTCACCGCGCTCGGTGCCGAGGTGCGCTGGGTGTCCTGCAACATCTTCTCGACCCAGGACCACGCGGCGGCCGCGATCGCCGAGGCCGGCGTGCCGGTCTTCGCCTGGAAGGGCGAGTCGCTCGAGGAGTACTGGTGGTGCACGGAGCAGGCGCTGCGCTGGCCCGGCCCCGACGGTTCCGCGATCGGTCCGAACATGATCCTCGACGACGGTGGCGACGCCACGCTCGTCGTGCACAAGGGCGTGGAGTACGAGCGCGCTGGTGCGGTTCCCGCGCCGACCGCGTCGGACTCCGAGGAGTGGCGCGTCGTGCTCGACGTGCTCACCCGGATCCACGGTGAGGACGACCGTGTCTGGCATCGCATCGCGGAAGAGATCAAGGGCGTCACCGAGGAGACCACCACCGGTGTGCACCGCCTCTACCAGATGTACGAGGCCGGCTCACTGCTGTTCCCGGCGATCAATGTCAACGACTCGGTGACGAAGTCGAAGTTCGACAACCTCTACGGCTGTCGGCACTCGCTCGTCGACGGCATCTGCCGTGCGACCGACGTGATGCTCGCCGGCAAGGTCACCGTGGTCTGTGGCTACGGCGATGTCGGCAAGGGCTGCGCGCAGTCACTGCGCGGTCAGGGTGCGCGAGTCGTGGTCACCGAGATCGACCCGATCTGCGCGCTGCAGGCGGCGATGGAGGGCTATGAGGTCACGACGCTCGAGGACGTCGTCGAGACCGCGGACCTGTTCGTCACCACCACCGGCAACCGCGACATCATCACGGCCGACCACATGGCCCGGATGAAGCACAACGCGATCGTCGGGAACATCGGCCACTTCGACAACGAGATCGACATGGCTGGGCTCGCCGCCCTTCCGGGCATCGAGCGGGTGAACATCAAGCCGCAGGTCGACGAGTGGGTCTTCCCCGAGTCGTCGCCGTCGGGCGCGCACTCGGTGATCATCCTGGCCGAGGGTCGTCTGCTGAACCTCGGCTGCGCGACGGGCCACCCGAGCTTCGTGATGTCGAACAGCTTCACCAACCAGGTGATCGCCCAGATCGAGCTGTTCACGCACACGGACTTCTACGAGCGCAAGGTGTACACGCTGCCGAAGCACCTCGACGAGGAGGTGGCCCGCCTGCACCTCGACAATCTCGGGGTGAATCTGACCACGCTCACCGAGGACCAGTCCTCGTACCTCGGGATCCCGGTCGACGGCCCGTACAAGCCCGAGCACTACCGGTACTGACGCACGACGCAGGCCCGGGCCGACACCGGTCCGGGCCTGTGGTCGTCGGCCGAAATCTGTACACACCGGGCTGTCGTACGCCGGACGTACGTTCGGCGGGTGCTGTCGTCGCTGCTGCCGCTTGCGTGCCCCGGGTGCGGACGCCCCGGCCCGGTGTGCCCGGTCTGTGCGAGCGTCCTCGAACCGGCGCATTCGAGCGTGCCGCCGCCCGGGATCGACCGCTGGTCCGCGCCGTTCGCGTACACGGGCGTCATCCGTGAGGTCATCGCTCGCGTGAAGTATCGCGGCGCGCACGCGGCGGTCGGTTGGGTCGCCGACGCGATGGTTGCGACACTCGAGCCACCGCTGCCCGAGGTCGTCACCTGGGCGCCGACCACCCCCGACCGCCGTCGCGAGCGCGGCTTCGACCACGCCGAGCTGTTGGCCCGCGCGGTCGGGCGGCGCCTCCGCCGTCGCTGTCGAGGGCTGCTCGTCCGTCGGCCCGGGCCGCCCCAGACCGGCCTCGACCGGGCCGCCCGCCTTGCCGGGCCGGCGTTCCGCGTGCGCGGCGGGGTGCCACTGTCGGTGCTGGTGGTCGACGACATCGCCACGACGGGGGCCACGCTCACGGCGGCGGCGCGCGCCTTGCGGGCTGGTGGCGCGCGGACCGTGGTCGCGGCGACCGCGGCCCGG
>JANOWV010000079.1:0-4162 GCA_031418075.1 Actinomycetes bacterium | reverse complement strand
TGGTGGCGCAGGCACCCTACGTCGGGGACCCGTATCTGGCCGATGTCGACGGATCGTTGTTCGCGCGCATTCGCACGGCGGCCCTCGGCGACGAGGTCGGACCCTGCGAGCTGGTCGTGGGTCCGCTCCCGGTCGTCGCAGCCGACCCGGCCGACGTGGCGATGCTCCCGCAGCCCGAGTCCTGGGAGTGGTTCCAGGGTGTCGCGGGTGGCGCCCCGAACTGGAAGAACGAGGTGACGCTCCTGCTCGATGGTGCTCCGGCACCGTTCGAACCGGCGGTGGCGGCCGCGCACGGCGCGGCGCCCGTGCTCGTGATCGTGGCGACCGAGGACCGGGTCGCCGACGCCGAGCTCGCTCGTGCCGCGTTCGCGCGAGCAGCGGAGCCGAAGCGGCTCGAACAGGTGGTGGGCGACCACTTCGCGGTGTACCACGATGCCGGGTTCGAGCAGGCAAGTGGCGCCGCGCGCGACTTCCTCGTCGAGACGCTCGGCGCGGGCGGCTGAGACCGTCGCTCAGGTCGTCGCCCGGTGTGATGCCCCGCTCGATGCGTGGACGCGGAGGATCGCTTCCACGGACCGCTGGACGTCCTCGGTGGTGGTCGACCAGTTCGAGACCGAGATTCGCATCGCGGCCTGGCCCCGCCATACTGTCCCGCCGAGCCAGCACGTCCCCTCGTCCTGCACGCCGGCGACGACCGCCCGGGTGTGCGCGTCGTCGTCACCGAAGCGGATGAGAACCTGATTGAACACGACGTCGTTGAGGACCTCGACCCCGTCGGCATCGCCGAGTAGTCGCGCGAACGCGCCTGCGTGCGCGCAACAGCGCTCGACCAGTGCACCGACACCGTGGCGACCGAGCGACCGGAGGGCAGCCCAGACCGCGAACCCTCGGGCACGGTGGGAAAGCTCCGCGGTCCAGGCCGACGGATCCCGCGGCGCGTGGTCGGCGGCGGGCAGGTAGCTCGCCTGGATGCTCATCGCGGCGAGGTGCGACGCCGGGTGTCGGCAGAGCATCAGGCCCGAGCCGTACGGGACGTTGAGCAGCTTGTGTGCATCGACCGACCAGGAGTCGGCGCGGTCGGCGCCGGCCATCAGGTCCCGGTACTGGTCGCTCGCAGCAGCCCAGAGCCCGATCGCCCCATCGACGTGCACCCACGCGCCGTGCGCCGCGGCTGCGTCGCAGATGGCGGGGAAGTCGTCGAAGCAGCCACTGTTCACGTCGCCCGCCTGGGTGCAGACGATCGCGGGTCCCGGCGTGGCGTCGAGCGCATCCGCGATGGCGCGGGGATGGGCCCGGCCTTGGTCGTCGGTGTCGACGAACACGAGTGACGACCGACCGAGTCCGAGCTGGCGGACCGCGGCGTCGATCGTGGCATGGCGCTCGTGACCCGTGATCACTGCGATCGCGGGTGCTCCCCGGAGGCCCTCGGCCTCGACGTCCCAGCCGGCTGCGGCAAGCACATGGTGTCGAGCGGCGGCGAGAGCGACCGTGTTTCCGGCCTGGCCGCCGTTGACGAAACCGAACGAAGCGTGACTCGGGAGCCCGAGGAGGTCCACGATCCACCGCCCGGCGACGTCCTCGACGACCGACCCGGCGGGGCTCGCGGCGTAGAGCGCGGCGTTCTGGTCCCAGGCGGTCCCGAGCCAGTCGGCGGCGAGCGCGGCCGGCAGTGCGCCACCGATGACGAACCCGAAGAAGCGCGGACCGGCGGTAGCCATGATCCCGACCTGGGCTGCGGTGAGCCGGTCGAGGACCGTCTCAGGGGCTTCACCGGCGTCGGGCAGCTCGGCCCCGAAGATCTCGAGCAGCTCCTCACGCGTCGCACGGGGAACGACCGAGCGCGCGCCGAGACCCGACAGGAACTCTGCGGCGCGTCGAGCGGTGTCGGCGAGCAACGCGGCGACGTCGCCTTCGGCCGGGAACGTCGGCAAAGGTGGCGTCGCGGGAGGGTTGGGCGCCACTCGGGTGCTCCTCGTCGATGTGGTTGACTCAGTCCGACGCTACGCGAAGCGGGGGACCGTGCCGGAAACACCTGGGAGAGACGAGAACCGCTTCGAACGCTGGCTGCGCGAGGGGCGCCGGGAAGAAGGCGAAGCGATCCCCGCCGCGACCGTGGTGCTCGTGCGGGACCGCGACGGTGCAGTCGAGACGCTCATGCTGCGCAAGAATTCGAAGCTCGCCTTCGGTGGCATGTGGGTGTTCCCCGGTGGGCGGATCGACGACGAGGACCGGGTCGGCGCGTCGGACGTGGTGGACGCGGCGGCTCGGGCCGCGGTCCGGGAGGCAGCCGAGGAAGCCGGCCTGATCGTCGACCGGGCGTCGCTCGCCTGGTTCGCGCACTGGCTTCCCCCGGCGATCACCCCGAAGCGGTTCGCGACGTGGTTCTTCGCGGCGCCCGCTCCCGATGGTGTCGTCGAGATCGACCACGGCGAGATTCACGACAGCGGGTGGATGCGTCCCGGCGACGCGCTCGCGCGTCGTGATGCGCTCGAGATCGAGCTCGCGCCGCCCACGTGGATGACGCTGCACTACCTGGCCGACTTCCCGAGCGTCGACTCGCTCATGGCCGACGCCGAAGCCCGTGAACCAACCCACTATGAGACGCGCATCGCCAAGGGCGCGACGGGGATCGCGGCGATGTGGGCAGGGGACGCCGGTTACGAGTCCGGCGACCCCGACGCCGACGGCCCGCGCCACCGGCTCTGGCTCGACGACACCGGCTGGCGCCTCGACCGCACGTAGTCTCCGGGCTACAGGACGGTGTCGGTGACGCGGCCCAGCGAGCGCTTCGTGATCGGGCCACGCTTGGCGACGTAGGCCTCGCGCTGACGGGTCGTGGAGTGCACCTCGTCCTTGTCGAACTCCGGGATGACGTGCTTCCCGAACGTGTCGACGGCTTCGCACGCGATCTCGATCGGCATCGTCGTCGAGAGCATCCCGAAGGTGACCTGGTCGGCGCCGGCCTTCTCGTACTCGCGCACCGAGGCCGAGACTTCGTCGGGCGTGCCCACCATCACCATGTGCGCCTTGATCGCCTCGTCGAGTCCCTCGGGTGTGGGCTCGGGGATCAGCGCCGGCCAGGAGGGGATGCCCTCGGGCTTCGGGAAGGTGTCGAGGTACCGGAACACCAGCGAGTTCTGGTAGCCGGACGTCATGTCGCACGCGATGTCTCGGGCGCGCTGGCCGTCCTCGAGGCAGAGCATCTGGCTGGTGACCATGATGTTGTTGTTCACGTAGTCGCCGACGGGCTCGGCGTCCTCGATGGTCGTCTTGTAGAGCTCGATCAGCGGCTTGAGCGCCTCGGGCGAGCTCGTCGTGAAGCAGAGGACGCCGATCCCCATCTTGGCGGCCTTCTCGAAGGTGCTCGGGTTCCCGGCCGCGACCCACATCGGAGGGTGCGGGTCGCTGAAGGGCTTCGGGAGCACGTTGCGCGGCGGCATCGAGAAGAACTCACCGTCGAAGCTGTACTCGTTCGAGCTCCACATCTTCTTGAACTCGGGCATCACCTCGTCGAGCATCCGCTTCGTGACCTCGGGGTCGGTGATCCCGAAGCCGCGCTGCTCGGTGCTCGACGACCCGCGCCCCACCCCGAACTCGAAGCGACCGCCGGAGAGGTTGTCGATCATCGAGACGCGCTCGGCGATGCGAGCGGGGTGGTTGACGGGCGGCGTGACGTTGATGATCCCGCTGCCGATGTGGATGCGCTCGGTCTTCGCGGCGAGGTACGGCATGAAGACCTCGTTGGCGGAGAGGTGCGAGTACTCGGTGAGGAAGTGGTGCTCGGTGGCCCAGGAGTACTTGAAGCCGGCCTTGTCGGACGCGACGGTCCACGCGACCTCGTCCATCAGGCGCTGGTGCTCGACCGACCACTCGTCGTCGACGTGCTCGTACGCCTGGTGGGGGGTGTAGAGGCTGTTGAAGATGCCGAACTCCACGGGAACCGTCCTTTGCTGCGACGTGGCGATGCGCCGATCGGGTGAGCGGCGAAACTGTAACAGGTTCTAGTTCTGTGCGGGGTCAGGATGCCGCAGCCTTCTTGGCCTGCAGCCAGCCCTTGATCATCTCGCCGAACTCGATCGGGTTGTACATGTCCTCCTCGTAGGAGAAGCGACCGTCGCCGGCGTAGTGGAGCAGGGTCCAGTTGACCTCGCGGTGGTCGCTC
>JANOWV010000078.1:0-2478 GCA_031418075.1 Actinomycetes bacterium | reverse complement strand
GACTCGGGATCGGGGACGCCACCCGTGGTCACCTGGTCGGCAAGGGCCAGGTCCAGCATCGGAACCGTCCGCGCAACCCGGTGCTCGGGATCAGGCGCCGTCCGCCCGTGGGTGCGCCCTTCCCAAGCGATCGCCTTCGGCACGACGCTCCACGCGGGGATCGGCCCTCGGTACGCGGAGCCGAGTCCGTCGAGCGTCGCCACGAGCGCGTCGCGGTAGCGAGTGCGCGACAGAGCCCGCGCCCATTCCGCCGTGACATCTGCACGATCTGCCCACGCGGGTCCACCCACGATGCACGTGCCGATCGCCTCGACCAACGCGTCCGCGTCGTCATCGACTCGGAGCATCGACGGGAGGTCGAGTGCGTCGGCGACCAGCCCTCCCGCGATGAGCGGAACGCCCGCCGCGACCGCGACGAACGGCGCCACCGATGCACCACGGCCGAAGCGACGGACCGCGATCACCGCGCGTACGCCGTTCAGCTGCGCCGGGACATTTCCGCGTGCGGCATGGAACCGGACCCCAGATCCGGGCGCTCGCACCGTCGGGGTGGCGTCCTCCCCGATCATGTGCATCGTGACGTTGGCATCGAGCCGAACCCGGGGCATCACATCGCACGCGAGGAACATCGCGGCGTCCTCGTCGGGCGAACACACCCCCTCGACGAAGCTCCCGACCATTGCGACGTCGCGACGCAACGACGGCGGCACCATCGACGGCATCGGGTCCACATATCCGCGCAGGACCGTCGTCGAGACCGAGGGGGCCAGGTCGCGGACCTGCGCCACCTCGTAGTCGGACGCGCACCACACCGCATCGGCGGAGGCGAGCAAGTGCTGGTCGAGGACTCTGCACGCCGCGCCGAGGATCGCGCGACCCTCACCGTCGCCCTCGAGCGGAGCCAGCGGCGCGTTGCCGCCGAGCGTTTCGATCGCGGTCGAATCGACGACACGCGGGGTGTCGGGGAACGACGCCTCAAGGTACGGAAGGAATCGTCGCGCGGCAACCGAACCGTGGATCACGACCAGGTCCGCCGAGTGCCCTCGGAACCAGGCCCCCCACTCCGGAGCATGCGAGACGATCTCCACGCCGAACGACCGAACGACGTCGTCGGCCGACGGCGTCGCACACCAGTCGGCAACGAGCAGCGTGATCAGCGGCCGAGGGTCGGTCGAGGAGAGCTCGGCCAGGAGCTGCAGCAGGCGATGGTCGACCAGCCGCAGGCCCGGACGGGGGACACGGTCGGCGAGTACGAGGACACGGGCCGAATGCGGTGCAGGCCGCGCGAGCGGTATCGCCACAGCGGCCGAGGCTACCGGCGATCGGGCGCATGACGCGAGCGGAGCTGCTGGCATAGCCTTGCCATCCCTCGCACGTGGCTCCGGGAGCAGCGCACGGCCGTGTCAGCCCCAGTGATCACCAGCGACAGCGCCGGCGCACAGCGAAGCCCTGGATCCACGACCGGTGGGTCTCGGGCCGGTGAGTCTCGGGCCGGTGCAGGCGGGTCTTCCTCGGCGCCAGGACTCGTGCACCTCCGGGCCCTCGACGGCCTCCGCGGCATCGCGGTCCTCGCCGTCGTCCTTTACCACTTCTCTCCAGACGTCGCACCCGGCGGATTTCTGGGCGTCGACATCTTCTTCCTGCTCAGTGGGTTCCTGATCACCAGCTTGTTGGTGAACGAATGGGACCGGAGCAGAACTGTCTCGCTGCTCCGATTCTGGATCCGCCGAGCGCGACGGCTGCTCCCGGCGCTCTTCATGCTCCTTGTTGTCGTCGCGGTGTCGACACTGTTCATGTCGGACCGCAGCGACGGTCACCGGATCGGGATCGACGGCCTCTCGGCATTTGGCTATGTCGCGAACTGGCGCTTCATCGCGTCGGGTCAGTCGTACGTCGAACAGCTCCTACGAAGCGCCCCGAGCCCCTTGCGACACACGTGGTCCCTCGCGATCGAAGAGCAGTTCTACTTGCTCTGGCCGCTCGTCGTCGTCGGCGTGGGGGCGTTCGTCCGTCGGCGAGCGGGAAGGAACGGACGAGGACGAGCCACATTCCAACGCAGCATCGTCGCCGTCTGCGTCGTGCTCGGCGTCCTGTCCTTCCTTCGCATGATCACCTTGTTCAACGCCAGCGGCGGGTTCAACCGCGTCTACTACGGCACCGACTCACATGCGTTCTTGCTCTTGCTCGGCGCCGCGATCGGCGCGGTCACCGCGGGCGCGCCCACAATCGCCCGTCGAGCACCGCGGATCGCGATCATCGTGATCGGGAGTGCCGCTGCGGTCGTGATCGGTGTGGCGGCCGCGACTGTAGACACGGTCTCGTCCTGGCTCTACGAAGGCGGCTACGGCGTCATCGCGATCCTGATCGCGCTGGTCCTTCTCGCCGCGACGCAACCGGGGCCGAATCCGCTCGCTCGCCTCTGCTCGACCCGTCCGCTCGTCGGACTCGGATTGATCTCCTACGGCGTCTACCTGTGGC
>JANOWV010000077.1:0-4857 GCA_031418075.1 Actinomycetes bacterium | reverse complement strand
TGTTCCCCGGTCCGTATCGCATACCAAAGGCCACGTTCACCGCGAAGGCGATCTACTCCAACACGGTCGGACGCACGGCGTACCGGGGCCCGTGGCAGTTCGAGTCGGTGGCTCGGGAGGTCCTGCTCGACATCGCGGCGCGGCGCCTCGACATCGACCCGGTCGAGCTGCGCCGGCGCAACCTCCTGGGTGCCGACGATCTGCCGTACGCGAGCGCCACTGGGTTCGTCTACGACCACGTGACACCACTCGAGACGTTCGACCACGCGATCGCGTTGCTCGACTACGAGGCGTTCCGTCGCGAGCAAGCCAACGCGCGCGCCGAGGGCCGATACCTGGGCGTCGGGACGTGCACGTTCATCGAGCCGACGACGCCCGGTTACGGCGTCTACGGCACGGAGGGAGCAACGATCCGGATCGAGCCATCGGGCACGATCAACGTGTACGTCGCGGGAGGGTCGAGCGGCAACAGCCTCGAGACCACGGTCGTGCAGCTTGTCGCCGACGCGTTGGGTGTCGACCCCGCTGATGTCGCGACGATCCAAGGTGACACCGCACTCACGCCGTTCGGCGCGGGTGCGGCAGGGAGCAGGAGCGGCTCGATGATCGCCGGCGCAGTGGCGGAGACGGCGACGGTGCTCCGCGAGCGGATCCTTGCCATCGCCGCGCACCGGCTGGAAGCGGCGGTCGAGGACCTGGAGCTCGCAGGAGGGCGTGCGAGTGTGCGGGGAACACCCTCTGCCGGGATCACGTACGGCGAGATCGCGAAGATCGCGTACCTCACACCGCAGCTGCTCCCGCCGGACACACCAGCCGGGCTCGAGGCGAGTGGTCGCTACACGTCGGCGACCTCCCAGGTGTGGACCAACGCAACGCACATCTCGACGTGCGAGGTCGACGTCGCGACCGGACACGTACGCCTCCTGCGGCACATCGTCAGCGAGGACTGCGGACCGATGATCAACCCTGCGGTCGTGGAAGGCCAGATCGACGGCGGCACCGTGCAGGGCATCGGCGGTGCGCTCTACGAGCACCTCGCCTACGACGACGACGGCAACCCGGTGACCACGACGTTCCTCGACTACCTCGTTCCCACTGCGAGCGAGGTCCCGATGATCGAGCACGGACACGTCGAGACCCCCGGTCCCGGCCCGGGCGGGTACAAGGGAGTGGGTGAGGGCGGCGCTATCGGCGCGGCTCCGGCGGTGATGAACGCGGTCGCCGATGCCCTCGCACCGTTCGGCGTGACGATCACCGAAGGCCCGCTCAGCCCGTCCCGCATCATCGGCCTCCTCGAGGGCCAGGGAGCATGAGCGAGCCAGGAGATGCAATCGAGTCGTTCCGGATCGAGGTCGATGATGCCGTCCTCGACGACCTTCGGGATCGCCTGAGCCGAACCCGCATCCCCGACGAGATCGACGACACGGGTTGGGAGTACGGGATCCCGATGGGCTACCTCCGGGAGCTCGTCGACTACTGGCGCGACACGTTCGACTGGCGCGCCCAGGAGGCTCGCCTCAACGAGCTCGACCACTTCCGCACGACCATCGACGGCCAGTCGATCCACTTCGTCCACGCGCGCTCGGCCCACGCCGATGCCATGCCGCTGCTCCTCACCCACGGCTGGCCGGGATCCATCGTCGAGTTCCTCGATGTCCTCGCCCCGCTTACCGATCCGGAGTCCCACGGCGGCCAACCGGCCGACGCGTTCCACGTAGTCGCGCCCTCGCTCCCCGGGTATGGCTTCTCGGAACCGACGCGGACCCGTGGTTGGGACCCGTGGCGGATCGCCCGGGCGTTCACCGAGCTCATGGCCCGCCTCGGATACGACCGCTACGGCGCGCAGGGCGGCGACTGGGGCGCGCAGGTCGCGACGCGGATCGGGGCGTCGGATCCCGAGCACTGTGCAGCGATTCATCTCAACATGCCGGTCGCGGATCCCCCCGAGGAACCGGTCCCGCTCTCCGACGACGACAAGGCCGGGTTGGCCACGTTGCGCGAGTTCCAGCGTGAGGGAGCGGGATACTCGATCGTCCAGTCGACCCGACCGCAGACCGTCGGTGTCGCCCTCAACGACTCACCCGCCGGCATGCTCGCCTGGATCGTCGAGAAGTTCCGCGAGTGGAGCGACTGTGACGGGCATCCGGAGCACGTCTTCACAAGAGACCAGCTGCTCACGAACGTCATGACGTACTGGGTCACCCAGACGATCACCTCGTCGGCTCGTCTTTACTGGGAGCGCCAGCACACCGACGCCGGGCTGCCGGACTACGTCGGGGTCCCGACCGGGATCGCGCGGTATCCGAAAGAGGTCCTGCGCACGCCGCGACCATGGGTCGAGCACCGTTACAACGTCACCCATTGGGCTGAGATGCCGCGGGGCGGTCACTTCGCCGCGATGGAGCAGCCCGAGCTCTTCGTCGACGACGTGCGCGCGTTCTTCCGAACGGTGCGCTGACCTACGCCATCTCTGGGTGCGTGCCCGGGAGCTCGTCGAAGGTTTCGAGCTGCACGCCATCACGGCGGATCGGCGTGCCGTTGACGAGCACGTGCCGGACGCCGATGGGTTCCTCGGCGGTCAAGCGTTCGCCGTCCGCAGGGAAGTCGCGCACCCGACTGGTCGGACCGGGGTCGACGGTGCGCGGATCGAACACGCACACGTCGGCGCAGAAGCCCTCGCGTAGGTAGCCCCTGCGGACGAAGCCGAACATGTCGGCGGGCTCGCCGGTCAGCTTCCGGACGGCCTGCTCGAGCGGCATGATCTTCCGCTCTCGCACCCATCGCCCCAACAGGTCGGTCGGTAGCGGCGCATCGCACAGTTGGTCGATGTGGGCACCGGCGTCCGAGAGCCCGAGCGCGACATGGTCGTGGGTGAGCAGCTTCCCGACCGCGTCGACGTCGTCGTTGGCGATGTACGCACGGAAGCGCGTGGCGAGATCTTCGGTCATCGCGAGCTCGCACATCAGGTCGAGTGGACTGCAGCCCCGCTCCCGTGCGAGATCCGTGACTCGGCGACCCTGCAGCTCGGGGAAGGCGTGCGACTCGGACACCTCGAAGGTGTCCCAACGAGGCGCCATCGGTGCATTGTCGAGGTCCTCGGCGGCGCGGGCCCGCCAGTCGGGATCTCCGTACGCGGCGAGACGCGCGGCGCGGTCGCCCTCCATGAGCTCGCCGAAGACCTTGCCGACGTTGAGGTTGTAGGCGTCGGCCATCGTGAACTGCATGGTGAGGGGGCGGGGGGTGACCTGGGGCCACACATCCGCGCCGCGCGCGAGGCCCTCGACGTGGAGGCCTACCGGTTCGAGGTGCTTGCCACCCGGCGACGCGAACAGCGGATACGTGAACGGTCGGCCGACACGCGGCTGCCACTCGTAGACGTCTGCGTAGGTGCACTGCTTGCCGGGGGTGATGAGCACGACGCCCTTGCCCGCAACGCTTGCGGCCATGAAGAGCGCGTCGACCTCGTCGCGCTCGGCGAACCGGCTCGGGACCGGCTTGCCGTCGACGCCCCGATGGGCGAACGAGAAGCTGGTCGAGAACCCGGCTCCTCCCGCGTCGATCCCTTCGCGCACGAGGCGCGCCATCGCCTGGATCTCGTCGGCAGTGGCCGCTCGCTCGTACGCCGCATCGCCCATGACATAGAGCCGCAACGCCGAATGGCCGACGTATGCCGTGAAGTTCAGCAAGGTCCCGCGCCGGCGAACCGATGCCAGGTACTCGGGGAACGTCTCGAAGTCCCACGTGAGGCCGGCGTTGAGCGTTGCCGCGTCCATGTCCTCGACGTTCTCGAGGGTGCCGACGATCACGTCCCGGTGCTCCGGACGGGTCGGCGCGATCGCGAAGCCGCAGTTGCCGGCGACCACCGTGGTGACGCCGTGCGAGGACGACGGACGAAGTGCCGGGTCCCAGAAGACCTGCGCGTCGTAGTGCGTGTGGATGTCGATGAACCCTGGGGTCACGGCGCATCCCGAGGCGTCGAGCACCTGCTCGCCGTCGAGGTTCGGGCCGATCTCGGTGATCACGCCGCCCCTGATCGCCACGTCGGCTACCCGGCCGGGCTCGCCCGTGCCGTCGATGACCGTTCCGTTGCGAATGACGATGTCAGCCGACATGGGCTCCACCTCTCTCCTTGGTGCTCACGAGCTCGCTGGTCCTTGGATGCTCATGAATCGGTGGGGCGGGCCATCAGCTGCGCGACGTCGGCCGGGGGAGGGCCGGCGGTCGTGCCGCCGTCGACGGGCAGGATGACCCCCGTGATCTGCGCCGAGCGGTCGCTCGCGAGGAACAGCATGGCCTCGGCGATGTCGCGTGGGGTCCCTGCCCGCTGGAGCGGTTGCATCGCCTGGATGATGCGCGACTGGTCGTAGGTCGCGTTGATCGCGGTCGCGATGTGGGCCGGTGCGATGCAGTTGACGCGGATCCCGTGCTGGGCGAGGTCGATCGCGATGGACTGGCTGAGGTGCACCACGGCGGCTTTCGACGCGCGGTAGGTCATGAGGCCCGCCCCCGCGTTGATGCCTCCGATCGACGTGGTGTTGATGATCGAGCCGCCCCCGTGCTCGGCCATGTGCCGGCCGGCACGCTGACATCCGAGCATCACGCCTCGGATGTTGACGCCCATGACGCGGTCGAAGTCGCGGAGATCGTCGTCGAGGAAGCGCCGCCGCGAGCTCGAGATCCCCGCGTTGTTGACCATGACGTGGAGCCCACCGAAGTGCTCGACCGCGAAGTCCACGGCCGCCTGGACATCATCGGCCTCGGCGACGTCGGTCGGCTGGAACGCGGCGCCCGCGCCGAGGTCGGCGGCGAGGGCTGCGCCGGCGTCGGCATCGATATCTGCGATTACGACCTTGGCGC
>JANOWV010000076.1:0-2359 GCA_031418075.1 Actinomycetes bacterium | reverse complement strand
CGGTACTCCACGGCATCGACCTCAGGATCGATGCCGGCACGACGGTTGCCATCGTCGGCGACAACGGCGCGGGGAAGACCACGCTGGTCAAGCTCCTGACGGGAATGTACCTGCCGACTGCGGGCACGATCACCGTCGACGGCGTCGACCTTGCGGCCCTCGACGTCGAATCGTGGCGCGCCAGCTTGAGCGGCGCGTTCCAGGACTACCTCCGGCTCGAGGCGACCGTTCGCACGATCGTGGGTATCGGCGATCCGACCCGGTTGGCCGACACGGAACGGATCCAACGAGCCGTCGACCGCGGCGGGGCGCGGGCAGTGGTGGCCCGCCTTCCCGATGGGCTCGACGCGTTCGTGGGAAAGACCTACGCCGACGGTGCCGAACTCTCAGGCGGTCAGTGGCAACGGCTGGCGATCGCTCGCAGCATGATGCCGGAGACGCCGTTGTGCCTGATCCTCGACGAGCCCACCGCCGCGCTCGATCCCGAAGCCGAACAGGTGTTGTTCGACGCGTAACGAACGACCGCAGCAGCGGCCGCCGAGCGGGGTGCGGTGACCGTGTTGATCTCGCACCGCTTCTCCACGGTGAAGATGGCCGACCGCATCGTGGTGTTGGCGCGCGGCGAGATCTTCGAACACGGCACCCACACCGAACTCATGGAGCGCGACGGGCAGTACGCGCGTATGTACCGACAACAGGCGGAGGCCTACTCATGAAACGGGACGGACAGCTGGAGCTCTCGGCCTGGCTGCTGGTTGCGACCCAACTGCTGCATGGCTTCACCCCGGCGCACACCGGGGTTCACTCGGTCGTGGGTCCAGTGGTGGGGTTCGTGCTGCTCGGCTCGTCGATCGCGGCAATCGCCGGGTTCCGAACGCATCGATCGTGGGCGCGACCGCTCGTCGGCTGGACCGGGGTGGTGGTCGTGGTGGGTTTCGTCCTCTACCACGCCCTGCCGATCTCGAGTGTGGCGACGAATCCGTACTTCGGGAAGCCCGTCCCGGTGACGGCCTGGATCAGTGTTGGGTTGGCCGTTGCCGCGGGCGTCGTGGCCGCTGCGCTGAGTTTCACTGGTCAGGCGCATCGAGCGAACCGATAGGAACATTCGTGGAGTTCGCACCCGAGCACCGGGGTCTGACTGCTGTGGCAGGATGCCGCGGTGCAGGTACCCGAAACGCGATACGCGCGGACAGCCGACGGGCTCCGGCTGGCGTACCAGCAGTGGGGCGAGGGACCGCCGCTGCTCATCGTCCCGCCCTTGGTCTCGAACATCGAGGTGACCTGGGAGCACGAGTACTACCGGCGAGTCGACGAGTACCTCGGTCGCTACATGACGTGTGCGGAGTTCGACAAGCGGGGGGTGGGTCTCTCCGATCGCCCCGACGAGATGCCGACCCTCGAGCAGCGGATCGGCGACATCGTGACGGTAATGGACGCGCTCGGTTGGGAGCGGACGAATCTTCTCGGTCTGTCAGAGGGTGGCCTGATGAGTCAGCTCTTCGCCGCGGACTATCCCGAGCGGGTCGACCACGTGATCCTCATCGACACGATGCCGTCGCCGCGCTACTGGTCGCGAATGTTCGGACGCGTCGAGCCTGGTGACCCGCCGATCCTCCCGAACGCGGAGGTGCGCGAACGGTTTGAGCACCTCGTCGACACCTGGGGCGAGGAGCCCCAGTATTTCGTCGATTGGTTCGTGCCGAGCCAGAGCGAGAACGAGTCGTTCGTGCGGTGGGCGGGACGGCTGGAGCGACTCTCCGCCAGCCCCCGCGATTTCAAGCGGCAGGTCGAGAGCATCATGGGCCTCGACGGTGGGGATGCGCCCGAGCGGATTACCGCGCCGACGCTCGTGATGCACGTCAAGGGCGATCGGGTGCTCAACGTCGCCGGCGGTCGCGTGCTCGCCGACGTGATCCCCGGCGCGCGCTACGTCGAGATTCCCGGCGATGACCACTTCTGCTGGGTGATGCCAACCTGGCGCGAGATGAACGACATCATGGTCGAGTTCTGCACCGGCACGGTGTCCGAGCCGATCACCACCCGTCGCTTCGCAACGGTGCTCTTCACCGACATCGTCGGCTCTACCCAGCGTTCCGCCGCACTCGGTGACACCGCGTGGCGCGCGATCCTCGACCAGCACGACGTGACCGCCCGCAGGATCGTGGAAAAGCACGGTGGCCGGGTCGTGAAGAGCACCGGTGACGGGTTGCTCGTGGTATTCGACGTCCCATCGCAGGGCGTCGGGTGCGGCATCGAGCTGTGTGAATCGCTCGCGGCCATCGACGTCCCGATCCGCGCCGGTGTGCACGCGGGGGAGATCGAGGTCCACGACGACGGTGACATCTCCGGGATCGCAGTG
>JANOWV010000075.1:0-1627 GCA_031418075.1 Actinomycetes bacterium | reverse complement strand
CTTCTTGCACCCGAGCCGCTCGTCGCCGAGCCGGTCGCACCAGTGGGAGTCGCACTCGAAGCCGTCGCACCGGCACCGGAGGCACCCGCCGAGCCCGCACCGGTCTGGACCCCCCAGCCCGAGGCCGCGACTCCTGCACCTGCATCCGCACCCGCACCGGCACCCGCACCGGCACCCGCACCCGCACCCGGGGCCGCACCCGCGGCGACCGAGGACGTCGCGTGGCAGATCGGCGGGACCATCGAAGGCCCGAGCGGCGACCCGGCCGCAGCCACGCGGTGGGCGCTCTCCGACCTGCGCGTCCCCGGCGACTCCACCGTCGCGGCAGTGCTCGACTTCGCCTCCGGCACCGGCTTCGGCGTGCTCTTCCGCGCGACTGCCGATGACCACGACCGGATGAGCGGCTACTCGTTCGACGTCGACCCCCTCGGCGGCGCGTACGTCGTGCGCCAGTGGGTCGAGAACCTCCCCCACTGGCAGACCCTCGCGCAGACTCCTGCGAGCCCGACCCGTCAGTACGGCCGCCACTCGATGACGATCAGCCTCGTCGGCGACTCCATGACCGCATCGGTCGACGACGTCATGGTCATGACGATCTCGTCGCTGAGCGAAGCGTCGATCGCCACCGGCTGCGAGCCCGCACGAGGCCATCGCGTCGGACTGCAGGCCACGCCGACTGCCGACGTCACCGTCGAGTCGTTCCGCGCCACGCCCGCTTGACCGGTCCTTCCGGGCCGACCGGCGTCACCACTCCACGCGCGTCGCGACCCTGACCTCGTCGGCGACACACAACCAGCAGTCGAGCATCTCGTCGCCCCACCGCGCGACGAGGGTCGGCTCTTCGCCGGGATCGATTGCCGCCCGGTACTCGATCTGCACTCGCGTCAACTGACGTTCAGCTCGCCGCGCCGGGCGCCGCGCGAGCTCGTCCTCTGCCGCGGCCAGGCCGATCGCATTGTTGACGTGGTCGAGCACGTCGAAGTCGGTCCGCCGGAGCGGCCACGCCCGAGTCGCGGCATCGACCGGCGGAGGCCCGAGCTGCAACCGGCTGCTCACCCGCCGATCCGCGGCATCGCCGTAGTGCTCGAAGAACCCGGGTGGGAGCGCGGCGGTGGCTCCGTCGGGGTCGAGGAACACCCAGATCGCACGGGCCTGGACTGCCTGTCGATCTCCGACGAGGAGGTCGGTTCGGCGCTCGGCCCACCGGGGCCCCGCCCCGGTGCAGAACGTCGCGACCGTCAACGGCGTCCCATAGGCCGGGAGCTCGCCGAGACGGAGCACCACCCGGCGGGTGACCCACGAGCCCTCGACGCCGGCGTCGTCGACATCGTCGGCGGCGATGTCCTGGAGGTAGCGGGCGATCGCATCGAGGCGGAGCCGCCCCGATGGCGTGACGTCGCCCAGGCGCACCCTCCGCTCGGTCGTGATCCGCCGCGACCCAGGCCGCGGTGGGAGGAACTCCGTCACGTCGACCCCGTCGTCCGGCATGTTGCCCGGCACCCTAGGACGCGTCGACGTCCTCGACTCGCAGTCGGATGCGCTTGTTGCCCCTGCCCTTCGACTCGGTCTTGACGACGACGATCCGCCCCACCTCGCCCGTCGACGCGACGTGCGTGCCGCCGTCGGC
>JANOWV010000074.1:0-2104 GCA_031418075.1 Actinomycetes bacterium | reverse complement strand
GCCACCGCTGTTGCACCAGCTCGGGGAGCTCTTCCGGGATCGGTGCGAGCCAGTCGAGGAGCGGGACCGCATCCGGGTCCCGGCTCACGAACACGAAGTCGCCCCAGGCCTCGCAGCGCACGGGGACGAGTCCACGGTCCTCGCGGCAGAGGCCGACGAAGTCGCGTTCGTCGGGTACCTGCACCAGGTTGCCGGCGAGGTCGTAGGTCCACGAGTGGTACTGACAGGTGAGCAAGCGGGCGTTGCCGCCGTCGGTGCGCACGACGGGCGCGCCGCGGTGCCGACAGGAGTTGTAGAAGGCGCGGATCGCGCCGTCGTCGCCGCGGACGAGGAGGATGGGGGCCCCGACCAGGTCGACGACGCGGTAGTCGCCCGGATCAGCCAGCTCGGAGGCATGCGCCGCGAACAGCCAGACGCGTGACCACAGGTGCTCGAGCTCGAGGGCGTAGAAGCGTTCGTCGGTGTATCGGTCGAGCGGGAGGTCGGCGAGCGGAGGGAAGTCGGGGGGCGGCGCGTCGCGAGTCGCCTCGTAGGCCATCTCGCGTTCCAGGCGCTCGACGAGAGCCGCGTCCATCGGGTGTCTCCTCAGTGCATGTAGGGGAGCGGCAGCATGAGCTGGAGTGTCTCCTCGAGGACGACCTCGCTGAGCTCCTGG
The DNA here is from genome assembly GCA_031418075.1 of Actinomycetes bacterium. Lineage (GTDB taxonomy): Bacteria > Actinomycetota > Acidimicrobiia > IMCC26256 > PALSA-555 > DASUAO01. Next base: position 1,449 of record JANOWV010000074.1, on the reverse strand, counting down.
TACCAGCGGGGGAAGTCGGGGTGCCCGGCCGCCGCCATGAGCGTGGAGCGGATCGCGTTCGCGTCGTCGACTTCCCACAGGTCGACAACCGTGTCGAGGCGCCCGATGAGGTTGGACCACGCTCCCAGAAGAGTCCAGCCCCGCTCCTCCATCACCGGCACCATCTCAGCCATCACCGCGTTGAAGCGCGCCATCTGGCCCGGCTTGATCTTCAACGTGACGTGGAGACAGGGCGAGGAGGAACCGGGCACTCCCGGAGCATACTGATCGGTCAATTGGGCCGGGGTGGGCTCAGGCGAGTACAGCGGGGTTGCCGGAGAACCACGTGATGTCGAGGTCGCGATGGGCGATCCGCCACCCATCACCGGTTCTGATGCACCGGTCGCGGTAGCGGCCGCCGAGCAGGAACCGCGACCCGCCCTCGGTCCGCTTGCGCACGTGCTGGGCCTGGAGGTCGCACTCGGAGGTGGCGCGGTCGCCCTCGACGGTGACGAGGTGGCCGCCGACGAGATGTTGGGTCACGTCGCACGGATCGAGGGTCGCGCGGCACTGTTCGATGATCGCGTCGACGCCGACGAGATCAACATCGGCCAGTCGGGCGGTCGCGTCAGCGACGAAGATGTCCCGCAGTGCATCGTGATCCCGCGCGTCCACCGCGCGGCAGTAGCGCACGGCCAGCCCGATGATCGCCCGCTCGTCGGTGAGCTCTCGGACCGCGGCCTCGAGCGCGTCGCTCATGTGCCGGTGAGCTTCTCGACGATCGGCGCAAACGCCTCGAGCGCCTCGACGCCGACGGTGACGTACGCGATCCCGAAACGCTCCCGGCGGGCAACGAGCGTTGCGGCGATCTCGTCGACCGATCCGATGAGGGTATGTGGATGCTCGGCGAGCTCCTCGGGGGTCATGTTGAACATCGACGCCATGCCGTTACGGATCCCGTCGGCGTCGTCGCTCACCATCGTGAAGTACGAAGCGATCTCGAGCTCCACGTCGTCGTAGCGGCCGCCCGCTCCTTCTCGCACCCAACCCAGCTTCTCGTCCGTGCGCGCTGCGGTGCCCGATGTGAACCCCTCGGGTCCGATCCGGCCGGACCGATTGTCGAAGTTGATGCTCACGATGTCGGCGAGCTCGCCTGCCATCCGCAGCACGCGCGGCGACCCGCCGCCGAGCATCACGCGGGGCGGATCGGGCGGAGCGGGGACGGCAGTGAAGCCGCGTGCGTGGACGTGTGCGCCATCGATGTCCATCTCGCCTCCGGCGAAGTACGCGCGCATCAGCGCCGTCGTCTCCGCGAGCCGGTCGACGCGCGTCCCTGCCGCGTCGAAGGGGATCCCCATCGCGTCGTACTCGGCCTCCAACCAGCCGGCACCGAGACCGACTTCGAGCCGCCCACCCGCGAACCACGCGATCGTCGCCAGCTCCTTGGCGAGCACGACCGGCTGGTGGTAG
>JANOWV010000073.1:0-1838 GCA_031418075.1 Actinomycetes bacterium | reverse complement strand
TCGAAGAGCTGCTCGGCCTGTTGCCCGCCGCGCTGTTCGGTGCCCTGATCGTCGTCTCGACGTTCGCGGACGAGCGCGCGCTCGTGGTCGACGCGCGTGCCGCAGGTCTGGCCGCGGCCGCGGTCGCGGTCTGGCGGCGGGCTGGCGTCGTCGTCGTGGTCGTGGCCGCAGCCGCTACCACCGCGGCGGTCCGGGCGATCTCCTGAAGCCGAGCGACCCGCGTCGTGGCGGCAGTCAGTCGCCGGTCGAGATATCGACCGAGTACGCGTCGTACACCAGCTCGGCACCGCGGTGGCGGTGGGTGAGGAGCCGTCCGATCAGCTCGATGCCGTCGTCGCGGACCTGCTCGACCTCGGCTTCGGTGGCGAGCGCGTCGAGTCGCGCGGTGAGCGCCACCGTCGCCGCGAGCAACGGATCGTGCTCCGATCGCAACCGCTGCACCGTCGGGATGAGGTGCGGCGCGAAGTCGCTGACCTCGGCGAAGAACCCCTCCTCACCCTCCGTTCCTGCGACATGTGCGTCGAGCATCTCGCGAAGGTTCCCCACCGGGAGCCGCGCCGCGTGTGCCCACGCGGCGACATCGTCGCCTGCGGGTGCACCGAGCGACTGCTCCAGATCGAGGAGCGCCTCGTAGAACGAGTCGCGCCGCACCCGCACCGCGTCGAGCACCTGTCGGTTCTTGGCCTGCACATCGGTCATGCCCTGAGTCCATCAGGCTTCGCGGCCGGAGGAAAGGGCCCGACGACATTTTGGCGTCGCGCAAAAGGTCGCCACAACACCCGCCCGACGCCAAGGGGGCCGATCAGATGGTGACCTCGACCACACCACCAAGGGCAGCGAGGTCGGCCGACGCGTTGTCCTCCGCATACCGGCGTCCCTGCACGTTCAACAGCCGAACTGGCTCGTCACCGAGGGGAAAGGGACCCCAGTGCCACGTGCCGCGGTGCAAGACGAGCACCTCGGCGCGCCGCACGACGAACGCTCGGATCAGTCCCAGATCGGTAGGGGCATCGAAGCGCGTCGCGGCGGGCGCCACCGCCAGCACCGCGTCGCAGTTGAGTGCCATGAGTGCCTGGGTATGGGTGTCGTGGCGATACAGGCGATCGCACACCTGGCCGCCAGCGGTCCGGGTGACCTCGTCCGAGGCGTGGGTGATGACGTTGAGATGCGGATCCCCCCACTCGTACGACAGCGTCTCGCGCCCGTCGGCCGGATCAGTGTCGAGCACGGGGATCCATCCGAAGGGCGCCCAGGCCTCGGCGGTGAGGGGCTCGGCGCGGAGACTTGTCATCCTCGGGTCGCTCATCGTGCCCAGGATGGCAGATCGCTACATTGGGCGAGGCGAGCACGAGGAAGACCGGTACCAGGGGGACGCGCGATGGATGTCCGTTCGATCGAAGACGTCGAACCGGTCGTTGAGCACAACGGCACCGTCCCGGTGTGGTGGCTCGTCTCCCCGCGCGAGATGCACGACATCACGGTCGGGGGCCATCTCGAGCTGGTGAGCGAGTTCGAGGTCGCGGGCGGCGGGCTCGTCGACCCGCACTCGCACCCGACCCACGAGTTCTATTACGTCACCTCGGGTCGCGGCCTCATGACCATCGACGGGGAGGAGCGGGAGATCGTCCAGGGTGATCTCGTGCACATCCCTCCCGACCTGGTGCACAGCCTGCGACCGGTGAGCGACCACGCACCGATCCACTGCTTCTGCTTCGCCGTCGGCGTTCCCGACGCTGGCGCCGTCGACTACACGACGCACTGACGCGCCCCGGATGGCGCGCGTCCTCGTCACTCGACGGCTCCCCGACGGCGGGACCGACCCGCTCGTCGCCGCGGGT
>JANOWV010000072.1:0-2077 GCA_031418075.1 Actinomycetes bacterium | reverse complement strand
CGCGGTCCGGGTGTTCGACGGCACCATGGTGAGCGGTGCTCGTCTGCGCTACCTCCAAGCGGCGGCGAACCACGACGCAGAGGAGATCGGGGTCCGGACCCCGTTGTCGGTGCCGGTCCGTGCACTCGGACCCGGCGAGGTCGGCTACCTGATCTCGGGGATCAAGGACGTTGGCGAGGCACGTGTCGGTGAGACCGTGACCACCGCAGCCCACCCGGGTGCTGCGCTGCCCGGCTACCACACCCCCAAGCCGATGGTGTTCTGCGGGCTCTACCCGGTCGACGGCGATGAGTATGTCGAGCTGCGTGAGGCGTTGGAGCGACTGCGGCTCAACGACTCTTCGTTCACCTACGAGCCGGAGACCTCGGGTGCATTGGGCTTCGGGTTCCGGTGCGGGTTCTTGGGCCTCCTCCACATGGAGATCGTGCGTGAGCGCCTCGAGCGCGAGTACAACCTCTCGCTCGTCGCGACCGCACCCAACGTCGAGTACCACGCCCACCTGCTCGACGGCTCCGATGAGATCGTCGACAATCCGTCGTCGATGCCGCCGACGACCCAGATCGATCGGGTCGAGGAACCGTTCGTCACCGTGACCGTGCTGACGCCGAGTGAGCACGTCGGCGCGGTGATGGAGCTGTGTCAGCAGCGCCGGGCGGAGCAGACGAAGATGGAGTTCCTGTCGGAGGATCGCGTCGAGCTCGCCTACGAGATCCCGCTCGCGGAGATCGTCATGGACTTCTTCGACCAGCTGAAGTCGCGGACGCGTGGGTACGCGAGCCTCGACTACGAGCCGGCGGGGTACCGGCCGGCCGACCTCGTCCGCGTCGACGTGCTCCTGAACTCGGTCCCCGTCGACGCGTTCTCGACGATCATGCACCGTGACAAGGCGTACGACTACGGGCGCAAGATGACCGACAAGCTGCGGGAGCTCATCCCGCGCCAGCTCTTCGACGTCCCCATCCAGGCCGCCATCGGCGGACGAGTCATCGCGCGCGAGACGGTGAAGGCCAAGCGCAAGGATGTGATCGCCAAGTGTTACGGCGGCGACGTCAGCCGGAAGCGCAAGCTGCTCGACCGGCAGAAGGAAGGCAAGAAGCGCATGAAGCAGATCGGGCGGGTCGAGGTGCCCCAAGAGGCCTTCGTCGCCGCCCTCCGCCTCGACGACTGACCTACTGACCGATCACGTCGGGCTCACAGCTCAAGTTGCGCATCCTCGGTGGCGCCTTCATCGCCGCGTCGAGCCTCCCGACCCGGACCGTCGTCGAGACCACTGGCGACGGACAGGTCGCGGTCGCGGTCACCGACGCGATGGGATTCGGGGCGAAGACCGGGATCCGCGGGAAGTACGAACGGTGGCTCGAAGAGGTCGTGCAAGCGGTCAAACACGCACTGACCCCCAGCTGAGACGCGGCTCCGCGCCCCGCTCGAGTGCGCGGGTCACGCTCGCGGGTCAGCGCGCCGGTCGCGCGCGGCGAAGGGCGACGGCACGAGTCCTTCGGCGTAGGCGTACGCGGCGCGCGCCCAGCCCAGCGCGCGCCGGAACCCCACATCCGCCGGGAGGTCCGGGAGCCAGGGGTCGGCATCGACCCAGTCGGCGCCGATGCCTCGGGTCCCCCAACGAGTGCGTTCCACCGCGCCGTGGCCGCCGTCGGGGATGCGCAACGCCATCCACGTCGTGCCCGCGGCCACCGCGAACACCACACCGTTGTCGTGAACGAGGATCGGGAAGCCGCACAGGTAGCGGAACCGACCCGCGGGTAGGTCCTCGGCCAGCGTGTGCAACCGCTCGCACAGGTCGGGGTGGCAGCGCAGGTCCTCGGTGCGGACCCGGTGATGGGTGCGCAACGTGCGCGGATCGCCCGGAACCTGCTCCCGGATCCACGCGTCGAACGACGGGTTCTTGTCCCGGTCGAGCTTCACGGGCTGCCTCAGCCCGTCATCCCGCTGCCATGGTTCGGCAGCCGTCGCTGGGAGGCCATCATCTCGGCGCCACCGGAGGATCGCGCGGGAGACCGAGCACGCGCTCGGCCACGATGCCGCGCTGGACCTCGCTCGTGCCGCCGCCGATGGTGAGCGC
>JANOWV010000071.1:0-7870 GCA_031418075.1 Actinomycetes bacterium | reverse complement strand
CGCTCCGCCGGGACAGGACGAGCGGATCATCGGCGAGCGCCCCGAGGTGGTGGTGGCGGACGATGATGCCGTGGCCGTGGTGTTGGGAGCGATCGAACGGCAAGGCTTGGACGTTGCCGACGAGGACGCCTACGAGGTCATCCGGCTCCTGCTCGTCTACCTCGAGCAGATCGGTGCGCTGGGACCGCGAGCCTGACTCGAAATGTTCACACGCAAGTGGCGGATCTCGTGGTTCACTGGTGCCACCAGAGAGAGGAGGTGGTCCACCAGATGAACGACTGTTGTTGTGGGACCCTGGAGGTGGCTGGCCGCTAGCGCGGCTTGCTGGACCAGCTGGCGAAATCGAGCCAGTCGCCGCCGGCGCGGTGTTCGGGGAGTGGTCCCTCCCGGTTGTCCCTTGGTGGGCGCCACCGTCCGGTTCAACCCAGTGCAGTGCGGACACGGGGACCGCATCGATCCGATGCGGTCCCCGTTCCGCGTCCGCAGGTAGGTTCCCCGGCATGGAACGGCCCACCCGCTTCGAGCACCACCGCTTCCTCGGCGACAAGCGCACGCAGCGCGTCTATGACCTCGATGCACCGAACACTCCCGCGGTCGACGCCGCGATCGAGGAGCTCGTCGCGTCGGAGCAGTACGCGTCGTTCGGACCGGACACCCTGTCCGAAGCCCGCAACCGCGGGTACCGGCCCGCCTGAGGTCTCGCCTCAGGTGGGGGGAGCGAACTGCTGTCCGAGGTCGCCTTCGACCATGGCGACGCGCGCGTCGTACGAGACGTCGCTCAGCGCCGGCTCGCTGTCGAGTGAGGCGGGGTCGTCGGGAAGACCCTCGAGGTCGACCCAGCTCGTGCATCCGCCGTACTCGTCGCGGAAGGGGATCGTGATCGGCTCCGCGGTTCGATGTGCTCGGAGCGCGAGCACGACGAGCGGGTCTCGACCCTTCCACTTCCGGCGTGACTCGGCGTACTCGCCGGTCCAGATGAACTTCGACACGATTGTGGCGAGCACATCGGGGTCCGTCACCTCGATCACCCCGGTGACGTCTGCCCAACCCTCGACTCGAATGGCCCGCTCGGCCGGCGCAGCTGCAACCGTCTCATCGACCCAATGTTGGTAGGCCGGCTTCAGGAGCTCAGGTTGTTGGTGCTCGACCGTCGGGTACAGCCAGAACCGGGTCGACTGGACCTGGAAGTGGCGCCCGTCTTCGTGGAGGCCACCCTTGCGGACATCGAGCAGCTGCTCGCCGGCGAGCAGGGCTCGAACGACGACCGCCCACTCCTTGCACGCAGGAGACCTCATCGCGACGAGGCTACCGGGGTCGTCAGGTCACGGCCCGAGGGTCGTCGGTGATACTGGCGTCGTGGACACGACGATCACGAGCACCGACGGCACCCGCCTCGCGGCGCACGTCGGCACACCTCCGAGGACGAGCCGGGCGCGCGGGGTCGTGCTCTGTCACGGGTTCCCCACCGGACCGCGGGGAGCGATCGCTTCCGCGTCGACGTTCCCGGAGCTCGCGGATCGCATTGCGCGTGAGACCGGCTGTCCGACGCTCACGTTCAACTTCCGAGGGACCGGGACCAGCGGTGGGGACTTCTCGGCACAGGGCTGGATCGAGGACATCGAGTCCGCCGTCGATGTCGTCAGTGCGGGAGACGGCGTGACGTCCGTAGTGCTCGTCGGTGTCGCCGAAGGCGGGACCATCGCACTCGGCGTGGCCGCGGACGATCCACGCGTCGATGCGGTCGCGACCCTTGCCGCACCGCGATCGTTCGGGGAGCTGGCCCGCGATCCGGCTCGGGTGCTCGAGCACGCTCGGCGCGTCGGCACCGTTCGAACCGAGGGGTTTCCGCCGTCCGTCTCCGAGTGGGCGCGTGCGCTCGCATCGGTCGATGCCGAGGAAGCCGCGTCGCGTCTGGGGTCGCGCCAGCTGATGGTCTTCCATGGCTCGGACGATCCTGTGGTTTCCCAAGCGGACGCGCGGGCGATCGCCGACGCGGCGCCAGCGGGGGAGCTGCGCACCGTTGCCGCCGCGGGGCATGAGCTGCGCCACGATCCCCGGGTCATCGCCGCCCTGTTGGGGTGGATCGACCGTCTGGCCTGATCAGGTCGACGCGAGCCGGTGATACAGGGCCGCGAGCTCCGTGGCCGTGTCGTCCCACGAGTAGCGAGTTGCGCGTCGTCGGCCGCGGGCCACGAGCGTCGTCCGCAGCGCCTCGTCGTCGACCACCCGGGCGAGCGCGTCGGCGATGGAGTCGATGTCGAACGGATCCGGGAGCAGCGCCGCGTCACCGAGTGACTCCGGGAGGGCGCTCGAGTCGGAGGCAACCACCGGGACCCCGACCCCCATGGCCTCGAGCGGCGGGAAGCCGAAGCCTTCGTAGATCGACGGGTAGGCCAGTGCCGTCGCGCCCGCGAGGAGGTCGGCGCGCTGGTCGTAGGTGACGTAGCCCAGGCGCACGACGCGGTTCCGGTGCCGAGCCGCGTGCACGGCCGCGTCGTACTCGTCCTGGCCCCACCCGTCCGGACCGGCGATCACGAGCATCAGGTCGGGGCGATCGCCCGCGATCGCGTCGAACGCCGCGATGAGTCGAGGAAGGTTCTTGCGCGGCTCGATGGTGCCGAACGAGACGAGGTACCGCTGCGAACCCGCGAGACGGCGACCGGCGCTCGGGTCGCCTTGGTGGATCGGCAGGGGACCGGTGTAGATGCGGACCACTCGGTCGTCGGGGAGGCCGTAGACGTCCTGCACCTCGCTCTTGACGAAGTCGGTGGTGGCATGCACGAGCGCGCCGGCGCGCAGCGAACGGCGGATGTGGCCGTCGAACGTGAGCACGTCGGGTGTGCACATCTCGGGGAATCGGTGGAAGGTCAGGTCGTGGATCGTCAGCAGCAAGGGCGCCTTCGTGGGAGGGGCGACGAAGTTCGGCGCATGGACGACGTCGACGGGACCGGTCCAGAACTCGGCCCGAGGTCGGGCGATGCGGGGCCAGGTCCGACGGGCGAGGCGAGCCGGGAACGGTCGGGGGGATGCGTGGACTCCCTGAGGGACGGCATGCGCGAGCTCGCGTCGGCCTCGCCACGACACCGCGAAGGTGCGGAGGTCGAGCGTGGGATCCACCGACAAGCGCTCGACGATCGCCGCACTCACATGCCCGATGCCGGTGCGCTGTCCGAGCAGCGACGTTGCGTCGAACCCGACCCGAACCTTGTCGCTCGCTTGGGCGGGCACGGACGACTCCTGGACGCGTAGGACGAACACGGGGACGTGCCTGCCTAGAGTACGACGCGTGGCTCGCCCTCTCGATGTCGTCGTCGTCGGGGGCGGAATCGTGGGCCTCGCGACGGCAGCCGCGGTCCTCGAGACCCGACCCGGCCTCCGCCTGCTCGTCGTCGAGAAGGAAGCACAGATCGCGACGCACCAGACCGGCCGCAACTCGGGCGTGCTCCATTCCGGCATCTACTACCGGCCGGGAACCTTGAAGGCCCGCCTCGGTGTCGAAGGGCGCGTGGCGATGGTTCGCTTCTGTCAGGAGTTCGGCATCGCGCACGAGACCTGCGGAAAGGTCATCGTCGCACTCGACGAGGCCGAGCTCGTGCGCGTCGACACGCTGCTCGACCACGCGGCAGCGAACGGCGTGCGGGCTGAGCGCATCGGGGTCGAGCGACTGCACGAGCTCGAGCCCTACGCCACCGGGATCGGTGGGATCCTCGTGCACGACACAGGAATCGTGGACTTCGTCGATGTCGCGCGAACGTTGGCAGCACAAGTCGTCGCGAAGGGTGCTGAAGTCCGGCTCTCGACGCGCGTCCTCGACGTGCTCGAGTCGGACCACGGTGTCGTCGTCGAGACCGACGACGGGCCGATCGAGACCCGGACGCTCGTGAACTGCGCCGGACTCCAGTGCGACGAGGTCGCCCGTCGCGTCCTCGGCCGCGAACCCGACCTGCGCATCATCCCGTTCCGCGGCGAGTACCACGAGCTCGTCCCGGAGCGGCGCTTCCTCGTGAACAACCTCGTGTACCCAGTGCCCGACCCGGAGCTGCCGTTCCTCGGCGTGCACCTGACCCGAGACGTGCACGGCGGCGTCCATGTCGGGCCGAATGCAGTGTTGGCGCTCTCGCGCGAGGGCTACCGGTGGCGGGCGGTCGAATGGCGCGAGGTCAGTCGATTGGTGCGCTATCCCGGCTTCCGGAAGATGGCCCGCCGTTTCTGGAAGGTGGGGATCCACGAGGTGCGTCGGTCGGTGCGCAAGCGGTCGATGGTGGCGGCACTGCGCCGACTCGTCCCCGAGATCCGCACCAGTGATCTGGTGGCTGCCCCCGCAGGTGTTCGTGCCCAGGCGGTTGCGCGCGACGGCCGTCTGCTCGACGACTTCGAGCTGCGGGAGACGGATCGAGCCGTGCACGTGCTGAACGCGCCGTCACCGGCGGCGACTGCTTCGCTGTTGATCGGTCGAGAGATCGCGAATCGGCTCGTGACCCGACTCTGATCAGATCTCGAGCGGCTCGTGCTCGATCTGTTCGACGAGCGCGGCCAGACCGTCCTCGGGGATGCCCGACCGGAACTGGTCGATGAGCAAGACCGCCATGACGGTCGCCGCCGCTGCGTTCCCGGCGACGTAGCCGATCTCGACGCGCCGGAAGAGCTCGCTGCCGGCGATCGCAGTCACACCACAGAACACGGCGAGGCCGACGACCCACGAGTACAGGACCCGCGCGTGCCCGAGCAGCGCGATCATCGCCTGCGCGAGGGTCAGCGCCAGGATGAAGAGGCCACTTCCTGCGGCGAGCAGGGCGAGGTCGATGTTGCCGAGCTGGAATTTGTCGCCGAACAGGATCTCGCCGACCGGTGGTCCCAACGTTCCGCCGGCGATCACTCCCGCAGCACCGATGCCGACGACCACGAGCACCAGCTTGCGGACCCCGGTGCGAAAGTCCTCGTGGCGACCGGAGCCGGCAAGGTGCGCGAGCTTCGGGAGCAGCGCGGCCTGGATCGCCTGGAACAACAGGATCGGGATCCGCGCGAGGAACAACCCCACGATGAAGTCGGCGACCTCGTCGCGTTGGCTCGCCTTCGAGAGGATCTGTGCACCGAGGAACGGCGCGTAGCTCAACGCTTGGGCGAGCAACGAGCCACCGAGGAGGTACCCGAGGTTCGTGGACAGCTCGGACCACGGAGCCTCCGGCCCCGGTTCGAGGAGCCCGCGCTGCCCGCGGAGTGAGATCAGACTCCCGAGGACTGGTGGGACCGCGAGGCAGAGTCCGTACCAGACGGGGTTCTCGACGCCCGTTGCGGCGAGGGCGATGCACGGAACGATGCGGATGACGCCCTCGGCGCCGAGGATGAGCCCGTACGGACCGAACCGACCGTTGCCCGCGAGCGTGCCGCGGGTGACGTGTTGGAAGCAGTACGTGAACAGGGCGATCACGAGGCAGAGCACCAGACCGGCATTGCCCTCGAACAAGCGGTCGACGATCGAGGTGCCGAGTGCGACACCCACGGTCGCCAGCGCGAGCGCGATCGTGAGGAACAGGCCGAGGAGTGCGGCGCGTCGCACCACCGGGCCGCCACCGACCGACCGGGCGCGTCGGTCGGCGACCGCCCGACCGACCTCCTGCTCGAGCGACAGGAAGAACCCGGGTGCGAGGACGAACACGAAGACCCACAGCGCGTTCAGCGCGGCGTAGTCCGCTTTCGTCATGGAGCGGAACGAGAGGATCTGGAACCCGTAGGCCGTGATACCGGCGATCGCGAGCCCGGCGCCGACGACAAAGGTCCCTTCCGGGAGGGGCCGCTTGGCAGCCTCGATGAGGCGCTGGGTACGAGGAGGAGGCATCAGCAAGGAAGAACAGTCGCCGGCAAAGGCTTGCGGAGCATAATGGCCAGACGCCATGAGTACCCGAATGCTGGTCCTGCTGGCGGCGTTGTGCGCCGTGGCGATCCTCGCCGCGTCAGCAATTCAGATCATCTTGGCGAGGTAGCACCGTTTTCGTCGCGCGGGATGCGACAATGGCGGTCTCGCGAGGCAAACCGAAGGTGGCAGCAGTGGCCGAGCAATACGACGTCGTGATCCTGGGCGGGGGCCCGGGTGGCTATGCCGCGGCGCTCTACGGCGCCTCGGCCGGCTTGCGCATCGCTCTCGTCGAGGAGCAGCGCGTGGGGGGGACCTGCCTGCACCGCGGCTGCATCCCGGCCAAGGAGCTGCTCCAGACGGCGGAGGTCCTCCGAACCGTGCAGGGCGCGAAGGAGTTCGGCGTGCTGGCGGGAGAGGCGAAGATCGATCTCCACGCGAGCCAGGCCCGCAAGCAGCAGGTCATCGACCGCCTCACGAAGGGCGTCGAGTCGCTCCTCAAGGGCCGTGAGGTGACGGTGATCCCCGGCACGGGGACGCTCGTCGACTCCGAGGCGCGGCGGATCCGCGTCACCGACGGCACCGAGGTCCAGGGCACCGGGCTGATCCTCGCGACGGGGTCGTACCCGAAGGGACTCCCCGGCCTCGAGTTCGACGGGGAGCGCATCCTGTCGTCCGACCACGTGCTGCAGACGACCGAGATCCCGGCGCGGATCGCGATCATCGGTGCGGGTGCGATCGGGTGTGAGTTCGCCTCCCTGTTCGCCGACCTCGGCAGCGAGGTCACGATGCTCGAGGCGCTCCCCCAGATCCTTCCCGGCATCGACAGCGACGCGTCCGAGGCCCTGGCCCGCGCGTTCCGCCGACGCGGGATCACGGCGCATGCGGGTGTGCGCGTCTCGAGCATCGAGGGGACGCGGGAGCTCACGATCGGTTTCGAAGGACCCAACGGTGCGGACAGCGTCATCGTCGACAAGGTGATCGTCAGCATCGGGCGCGGACCGCGCACCGCCGACATCGGGCTCGCGGGTTCCGGCGTCGAGGTCGACGAACGCGGGTACATCCGCGTCGGACCGGAGATGGTGACGACCATGCCTGGGATCTACGCGGTGGGCGACGTCGTTGCGACACCGCAGCTCGCGCACGTCGCCTTCGCAGAGGCGATCGTTGCGATCACGTCGATCCTTGGCGAACCGGTCACGCCGGTCGCCTACGAGCGCGTTCCCTGGGGGATCTACAGCCACCCCGAGGTCGCGTTCTCGGGGCTCACCGAGGAGCAGGCGCGCACCCGAGGCCACGACGTCGTCGTGTCGTCGCACCGATTCGTGGGGAACTCCCGCGCGCTCGTCATGGGCGACTCCGACGGTCTCGTGAAGATCGTCGCCGAGCGCGACGGCCCCATCCTCGGCGTGCACATCGTCGGGCCGTGGGCCACCGAGCTGATCGTCGAGGGGTACCTCGCGGTCAACTGGGAGGCGACTGCCGCGGAGATCGGCGCGCTCATCCATCCGCATCCGACGTTGAGCGAGCTGTTCGGGGAGTCTGCGCTCGCGCTCTCCGGCCGCATGCTCCACGGTTGACGGCGACGGGATCGAGGAGGCGCGCGTGGAAGTGACCATGCCCCAGCTCGGGGAGACCGTCACCGAGGGGACGATCACGCGCTGGCTCAAGCAGGTCGGTGAGCAGGTCGCGGCCGACGAACCGCTGTTCGAGGTCTCGACCGACAAGGTCGACTCGGAAGTCCCGGCACCATCGGCGGGGGTGCTCACCGAGATCCGCGTGCAGGAAGGCGCGACGGCCGACGTCGGCACGGTCCTCGCCGTGATCGGCGACGCGGCCGAAGCGTCCGCTCCCGCCGAGGGCCCCCCGGCTCCCGCACCGGAAGCAGCCGCCCCCGCGCCCGTTCCGCCTGCCGTTCCCGTGGCACCGGTCGCACCGGTCGCGCCTCCCGTACCGGTCGCACCGCCGCCTGCCCCGGTGCCGGTACCGCCTCCTGCACCGGTCGCACCGGTCGCACCG
>JANOWV010000070.1:0-8218 GCA_031418075.1 Actinomycetes bacterium | reverse complement strand
GGCGTGACGATCTGACCGGTGGCGTCGATCTCGTGCGCGCCCTCCGCATCCACCTTCCCGACGAGGGTGACCCGGCCGTCGTCGATCGCGACGTCGGCCGCAACCGGGGCGACCCCACTCCCGTCGACGACCGTTCCCCCGCGGATCACGAGATCGTGCACGTGGTGCTCCTCTTGATGCCTCGTTCGCTCGGCCACGGGACTCCCGTGACCCTCCGGCCTCGCGCACCGTTCTGGCGCAGCGACCGACGGAATCGTAACGTGTTCCAGTCCGGCCCCGTTCCCCCAACCTCGAAGCTGGAGAAGCACTGTGGCGCTCACGCTCGCCGACGTCGACCTCACCAACCTCGAGACCTTCGTCGAGGCGGTGCCCCACGACCAGTTCGACGTGCTCCGGCGCGAGGCGCCCGTCTACTTCCACCCGGAGACGGGCGGTGGTGCCGGGTTCTGGTGCATCACCCGGGCCGATGACCTCGCCCAGGTCAGCCACGACTGGGAGCACAACTCGAGCGAGTGGGGCATCACCCTGCACGAGCTCGCAGAGAACCAGCTCGAACAGCAACGGATGATGATGCTGCAGATGGACCCACCGCGGCACACGAAGCTGCGGCTCCTGGTGAACAAGGGCTTCACCCTGCGGATGATCGGCCGCCTCCACGACAGCGTGCGGGAGATCGCCCACGACCTGGTGACCAGCGTGGCCGAACGCGGATCCTGCGACTTCGTCGTCGACGTCGCCGCCGAGCTCCCCCTCCAGGTGATCGCCGAGATGATGGGCGTACCCAAGGCGGACCGCCACAAGCTCTTCGACTGGAGCAACCGAATGATCGGGTCCGAGGACCCGGAGTACGCGGTCTCGGCCGAGAACGCCATGGAAGCCGCGACAGAGATGTTCATGTACGCCAACGACCTCGCGGCGAAGAAGCGCGCCGAACCGGGCGACGACATCATCAGTGTGCTCCTGGGCGCCGAGGTGGAGGGCGAGCGGCTCACCGATATGGAGTTCGACCTGTTCTTCGAGCTCCTCGCCGTCGCCGGCAACGAGACGACCCGGAACCTCATCTCGCACGGGATGCTCGCCTTGCTCGAGAACCCCGGTGAGCGCGACAAGCTCCTCGCCGACCCCGCGCTCCTGCCCAGCGCGGTCGACGAGATGCTCCGATTCGCGTCACCGGTGATGTACATGCGCCGGACGGCCCGCGCCGACACGCAGGTCCGCGACCAGATGATCAAGACCGGCGACAAGGTCGCGCTCTGGTACATCGCGGCGAACCACGATCCCGACGTGTTCGAGGATCCGCACCGCTTCGACGTGACCCGCGACAGCAGCGACCACCAGGCGTTCGGTGGTGGCGGTCCGCACTTCTGCCTCGGGACGCATCTCGCCAAGCTCGAGATCCGGGTGATGTTCGAGGAGATCCTCGCCCGGGTCCCGAAGATGGAGCTTGCCGGAGACGTCGAACGACTCCGGTCGAATTTCATCAACGGCATCAAGCACATGCCGGTGACGTTCTGAGCGACCATCCCGGGCTCGACGCCGCGGCGGTCACCGCCTGGCTCCGCGACCATGTCCCGGTCGCGTCGGGACCCATCGAGTACTCGCTCGTCGCGGCCGGTGGGTCCAACCTCACGTACCGGGTCGAGGACACCGATGGCCACGCATGGGCGCTGCGTCGCCCACCCGTCGCCGCGGTGCTGGCGACTGCGCACGACATGGACCGCGAGTGGCGGATCCTGTCGGCGCTCGCCGACACCGACGTCCCGGTGCCCGCCGCGATCGCCCGCTGCGACGACGTCGAGGTGACGGATGGGCCGTTCTACGTGATGGAATTCGTCGACGGAACGATCCTTCGGACCGAATCCGACGGTGATGCGCTCTCCGTTGCCGATGCCACGGCTGCATCCGACTCCCTCGTCGACGTGCAAGTGGCACTCCATGCGCTCGATGTCGACGCGATCGGGCTGGGCGACCTCGCCAAGCACCGCAGCGGTTACGTCGAGCGCCAGCTGCGGAGATGGAAGACACAGGTCGAGCGGGCCGAGGTGCGCGACCTTCCCCTCCTCGACGACCTCCACGACCGGCTCGCCCGCTCCGTCCCGCAGGAGTCCGGGCCCCCGTCGCTCGTGCACGGGGATTACCGCTTCGACAATGTCGTGCTCGGACCCGATTCCCACACTGTCGAAATCGGGTCCGGCGAGCTGGGCGTAGCCGCGGTGCTCGACTGGGAGCTGTGCACGATCGGCGATGCGGTCGCTGACGCGTGCTGGTCGCTGCTCTACTGGATCGATCCCGGCACTCCGCTCCCCTTCCTCGACTCCGCGCCGACGCTGGCCTCGCCGTTTCCCCGGCGCATCGAAGCCGCAGCGCGGTACGCCGCCCGATCCGGTCGCGCGCTCGACGCCCTCCCCTGGTTCACGGTGTTCGGCTACTGGAAGATGGCGTGCATCGTCGAGGGCGTGTACGCCCGCCGCCTGCAAGGTGCCCGCGGCGGGTCAGCGCAGCAGGACCCCTCCGCGATCGCCGACCGGGTCGACGCGTTCCTCACGTACGCTGCCGACGCGGCCGTCGGCATCGTCTGATCACCGTCCGCACCTTCGATCCCTCTGATCCACGAGGGCCCAGCGAGCAGGGAGACAGCACGTGGCGTTCTCGTACCAGGGCAAGCGGGTCATCGTCACCGGCGCAGCGTCGGGGATGGGTGCGGCGACCGTCGCGATGCTCCTCGACCGCGGCGCCGAGGTGCACGCCCTCGACATCGCACCCATTGCCTCCTCGAGTGGTGACGCATCGGTGGCGGGAACCTACGAGACCGACTGCGGCAATCCGGCTTCCATCGACGCCACCGTCGAGAAGATCGGTGGCGAGGTCCACGCGCTGTTCAACATCGCCGGCGTACCCCAGACCCTCCCGCCGGACCGGGTGTTCGGCGTGAACTTCCTCGGACTCCGTCACCTCACCGAGGCGGTGCTGGCCGGCCCGATGGTCGACGGCGGCGCGGTGGCGCACGTGGCGTCGAAGGCCGGCTCCGGATGGCGCAACCACCTCCCCGCGATCCAGGAGGTCCTCGCCACGAGCGACCTTCCTGCGGGCGCGGCATGGGCATCGGCGAACCTCGCCGACCAGGGCGACCCCTACTTCTTCTCCAAGGAGTGCGTCGTCGTGTACACGATGCAGCGGGCGCACGAGCTCATCGGTCGTGGGATCCGCATGAACTGCCTGAGCCCGGGACCGGTCGAGTCACCGATGATGCCCGCGTTCCGGGAGGCCCTCGGATCCTCCCTGCTGGAGTGGACTGCCGCCCAGGTGGGCCGCATGGGCCGCCCCGACGAGATGGCGGGACCGCTCGTGTTCCTCAACAGCGATGAGGCGTCCTATGTGAACGGCTTCGACCTCATGGCCGACGGTGGGTTCACCGGCGCGATGGAGATGGGCCTTGTGGACTTCTCGACGCTTCCAGCCGGCTGAACGCGGAACCACCAGTGCCGACCGAGCGTCGCGCGGCGCGGGTCCTGCTGCTCGCCGACGGTGCTGTCCTGCTCATCCGGGGGGTGGATCCCGCCCGGCCGGAGCTCGGGACCTGGTGGCACACGCCCGGTGGCGGGATCGATGCAGGCGAGTCGGCCACCGACGCTGCAGTCCGGGAGATCCGCGAGGAGACCGGACACGTCATCGACACGGACGAGATCGGTCCGGTCGTCGCGACCCGGGTCGCCGAGTTCACCTTCGAAGACGTTGCCTATCGACAGTCCGAGTCGTTCTTCGCGGTACGGCTGCCCCGCTTCGAGCCGTCGTCGGTTGGCTGGGACGTGATCGAGCAGCGCTCATTGCTGGAGTACCGCTGGTGGACGCCCGACGAGCTCGACGCGACCGACGATGCGTTCTTCCCGGCCGAGCTCGCCTCCCTCGTCCGCGCCGCGCTCGACGACTCGATCGCCGAGCCCCTCGAGCTCAGCGGCACCTGACCGCGTCGCCCACCCCCTCGAGGTGAGCAAGTGACGCTGCGACATCGCATCGAGCCCTCAGCGTCACTTGCTCCGAGACGAAGCGGATGCGCGACGGCGGTTCCGCTTCGCGAGGCCCGGTGGCTGCCACGGGTCGCCGGCGCTCACGTCGGTGCCGGGGGCGACGATGGCGTCGATCGCATCGAGCGTGGCCTCGTCGAGACGCACATCGGCGCCCGCCAGCCCGTCCTCGAGCTGTTCCATCGTGCGGGGGCCGATGATCGCGGACGTGATCGCCGGGTGCTCCAGCACGAATGCGTGCGCGAGGTGCGAGAGCGGGATGCCGGCAGTGTCGGCCACGCCGATGAGCTCCTCGACGAGGTCGAGCCGGTGCTCGTGCGCCGCCTTCGCCTTCTCGCTCTGGTGCTGCGAGCCGAAGCCCCGCGCCATGCGGGACCCCTCGGGTGGCGGCTGGCCCTTGCGGTAGCGGCCAGTGAGCAGCCCTCCGGCGAGGGGGCTCCACGGGATCACGCCGATGCCGTAGCGCGCACACGTGGGCAGCACGGCCCGTTCGATGCCCCGCATGAAGATCGAATACGGCGGCTGCTCGCAGACGAACCGCTCGCGCTGACGGCGTTCGCTCGTCCATTGGGCCTCGACGATGTACTCGGCCGGGAAGGTGGAGTGCCCGAAGTAGCGGATCTTCCCCTGGTGCACGAGATCGCTGAGCGCACCGAGCGTCTCGTCGATGTCGGTCTGATCGTCGGGCCGGTGGATCTGGTACAGGTCGATGTAGTCGGTGCCGAGCCGCTGGAGACTCCGCTCGACCTCGTGCATGATCCAGCGGCGCGAACCGCCCTTCATGTTGGGATCCTTGCCCATCGGCCCGAAGAACTTCGTGGCGAGCACGACGCGGTCGCGACGCCCCGCGAGCGCCTTGCCGACGATCTCTTCGGATTCTCCCGCCGAGTACATGTCGGCGGTATCGAGGAAGTTGATCCCGGCATCGAACGCGTGGTGCATGATCCTGACGCACTCGTCGTGGTCGGGCTCACCCCACGGCCCGAACATCATCGCCCCGAGGCAGTACTCGCTCACCTCGATGCCTGTCCTTCCCAGGACTCGCGTCTCCATCTTTCTTTCCTCCCATTGTCTCGTGTCGTTGCACTGCTCGCTTGCGCTCGACGACGTGACCCCGTCGATCCCCTGCCGCTCTCGGCGGAGGGGAAGGTCAGGAGATCTGACGGTCGCGGCCCTCCCAGAAGGGCGCACGCAGCTTGAACTTCTGGAGCTTGCCGGTGGCGGTGCGGGCGAGCTCATCACGCACTTCGATCGAAGTCGGACACTTGTAGTGCGCGAGGTGCTCGCGGCAGTGTGCGATCAGCTTCTCTGACGCGGCATCGGCGTCGGTGGCGCCCGGAGCGAGGACGACGAGCGCCTTCACCGTCTCGCCCCACCGTTCGTCGGGGACGCCGATCACGGCCACCTCGGCGACGTCGGGGTGCGAGAACAGCACGTCTTCCACCTCGATGGACGACACGTTCTCGCCGCCGGTGATGATGACGTCCTTCTTGCGGTCGGAGATCGTGAGGTGGTGCTCCTCGTCGAGCGTGCCGCCATCGCCGGTATGGAACCAGCCGTCCTCGATGGCAGCAGCGGTCTCGACTGGCTGCTCCCAATAGCCGTCCATCACGACGTTGCCGCGGGCGAGCACCTCACCCTCCTCGTCGATGCGCAGCTGCACGCCGAGTGCGGGCGCGCCGGCTCGGGAGAGGCGTCGAGCGCGGGTGGCGGCGTCGAGCGAGTCGTCCTCTTCCCTGGCGCGGTTCATCGTGAGCAGGGGTGAGGTCTCGGTGAGCCCGTAGATCTGGACGAGCTCCCAGCCCAGCTCGGACTCGACCCGCTCGATCGTCTTCGTGGGAGGGGGCGCGCCCGCCACGGTGACGGTCACGGTGCCGCGCCCGGGGATCTCGCCCTCCCAGTCGGCGGCGGCGTCGAGGACCATGTTCACGACCGTCGGTGCGCCGTTGAGCTTGGTGACGCCGTGCGCGGCGATCCGGCGCAGGATCTCGGTGCCGTCGACCTTGCGCAGCACGACCTGCGGGACCCCCATCCCGGTGCAGGCGAACGGCAGCCCCCACCCGTTGCAGTGGAACATCGGGAGGGTGTGGAGGTAGACGTCCCGGTCACGCACACCGAGCTGCCACCCGAACGTCGCCGCGTTGATCCAGACGTTGCGGTGCGTGAGCTGCACACCCTTCGGCCGGGCGGTGGTGCCGCTCGTGTAGTTGATGGTGGCGGTGGCGTCCTCGTCGGGGGTCCAGGGCTCCGGGTCGGCGTCGAAGCGGTGCATCGCCTCGTCGCTCTCGGCGCCGATCGTGAAACGGTGCTCGGCGCTCACCTTCCCCAGCTCGTCCTCCAGCTCGGGGTCGACGAGCAGGACGCGCGCACCCGAGTGCTCGATGATGTAGGCGACCTCCTCGGCGTTGAGCCGGAAGTTCACCGGCACGAGGATGCGACCGTTCCCGGCGACGCCGTACATCGCGGCGAGGAGTCGAGCCGAGTTGTGCGAGACCACCGCGACCCGGTCGCCGAAGCTGATGCCCATCGCGTCGAGCGCGGCGCCCTGGGCTCGGGCGAGCTCGGCGACACGCCGGTTGGTGAGGTCGCCGAGTGACGGCGCCGGCTGGTCGGGCTCGTCGAACACGCCGATGCGATCGCCGTAGACGAGCGCGGCCCGCTCGAGGAAGTCGTTCACCGTCAACGCGACCTTCACTCCGGGAACCCTCCCTTCATCGCAGCACCACGTGTCCTCGATCGTTCGCTCACGTCGAGGTTGGACCGCATCATCGCAGGGCTGACCGTGCCGGTGCAGCCGATACGACGTCAGGCAAGGCTGGAGAAGAAGGTTCGGACATCGTCGACGAAGAGGTCGGGGGCTTCCATCGCAGCGAAGTGGCCGCCGCGGGCCTGCTCGGTCCAGTGGACGACGTTGTACCGGTGCTCCACCCAGGCCCGGGGCATGCGGGTGACCTCGGCCGGGAAGTTGGCGATGCCGGTGGGGACAGCCACGTTGTCCTGCGGGATCGCGTCCCGGCCGACCTGACGCATCTCCCAGTAGATCCGTCCGGCCGATGCCCCGGTGCCGGTGGCCCAGTAGAGGGTGATGTTGTCGAGGAGGCGGTCGCGGGCGAACGAGTCCTCGACGTTGCCGTCGTTGTCGCTCCAGGAGCGGAACTTCTCGACGATCCAGGCCGCGAGCATCGCCGGTGAGTCGTCGAGGCCGTACCCGAGGCTCTGCGGTCGCGTGTCCTGGATCTCCTGGTAGCCCGCGCCGGTGGTACGGAACTCGGCCATCTGCGTGAGGGCGGCGGCGTCCTCACTCGAGAGCGGGTTGCTGTCCTTCGGGGAGGACACGGTGACGAAGTTGAGGTGCAGGCCGACGACCCGGTCGGGGAAGAGGTCGGCGACGTTCGCGGTGACGATCGACCCCCAGTCGCCACCCTGGGCGCCGAACCGATCGAAGCCGAGTGCGGTCATGAGCTCGCCGCAGGCCTCGGCGATGCGGCGGGGGTGCCAGCCACGCTGGTGCGTCGGGCCCGAGAACCCGAACCCGGGCAGCGACGGGCACACGACGTGGAACGCGGTGGCCGGGTCGAGGCCGTGCGCACGGGGGTCGGTGAGCGGACCGAGCACGTCGAGGAACTCCACGACGGATCCGGGCCATCCGTGCACGAGCAGGAGCGGCAACGCGTCGGGCTCCGGTGAGCGGGCGACGAGTGCGTGCAGCCGCTGCCCGTCGACGTCGGCGGCGACGTGCTCGTACTGCGCAAGCCGCGCCTCGCACGCCCGCCAGTCGTACGTGGTACGCCAGTGCTCGCAGAGGTCCTGGAGGTACGAGAGCTCGGTCCCCTGCTCCCACCCGATCCCCTCGATCTGGTTCGACCAACGGGTGCGGGCGAGGCGCTCGCGCAGGTCGCCGAGGACGGCGTCGTCGACCGTGATGTCGAGCGGTGTCAACTCGAGCGTCACGCTTCCTCGCGATCCGCCCAGCCGGCGCGAAGTCGCGCGCGCGACCGCTCGGCCCGAGTCTGGCGAATCACCTCGTCCCATCCGACATTGCGCTTGGCGTCCGGTACGGAAACCCTTCCGGCAAGCGCGATGAAGTCTCGAACGATCGGCAGCTTCCTCGTGTCGTCGTCGACAGTCCGTCGGTCGTCGTCCATCGCTCGATTGTACGAAGAGCCACCAAGCACCTCACGCCGCCGGGCCGGCGC